>JANOWX010000424.1:0-1787 GCA_031418175.1 Acidobacteriota bacterium
GCAGCCGGTAAACCCGTTCGGCATTGGTTTTGAAAAGTTTGGTTTGCAGCTCAGCGCTTGCGTCTTTCGTCAGTTCAAGTAAGGCCTCGGCCCATTGCTTCCAGGTTCCTTTCAGCGTACAGACCGGCCAGTCGCTGCCGAACATGATGCGCTCCCAACCGAAACAATGAATGACATGCGTGATAGCCGGGCGCAATTCCGCCGCCGTCCAGTCAGGGCTGGCGTTGGTGATTGCGCCGGAGACTTTGCAGACGACATTGGGATAGCCCGCGAGTTCGGCCAGTGCGACGCGCCATTCGTCCAACTCGTTTTCGGCAATGCGCGGATTGCCGATGTGGTCGAGGATGAACTGCACGCCGGGGCATTCTTTGACCAGCCGAATGGCCAGCGGCAGTTGGCGCGCCAGCATGCAAATATCGAATGACAGGTTGTGCTGTTCGAGCAGGCGCAGATTGGGGATGAAGCAGGGCGTCAACGAAACTTCATCTGGCACGACGTGCAGAATGCGGCGCAGGCCTTTCAACTGCGGATGGCCGGCGATTTGCGCGAGGTAATCCGGGAAGTCTTCGTGTTCGGGGCGGCAACATGCAACGACACTCGCGAGCGGATTGTCGGGCTGTTCGGCCAGCCGCAGAATGTGTTGCGTCTCGGCCAGCATGAACGGCTCATCCACATCGCATTCCAGATGCACAGTCTTGACGATGTCGAAGCCCGTCGTGGCCGCGCGGTAATCGTCAAAGCGGAAGCTGCGGTTGAGCGTGGGCTGGCTGGCTGTCCAGGAATACTTGAACAGGTCTAAATCCCAAAGGTGCTGGTGCGTGTCTATGATTTGCATAGCGGGGATTTGCATAGCGGGGATTTGCATAGCCGGTTGGTGTTAATTGGTTTTGTGCTGGCGTCCGTTGGTTTGACGCGGCAATACGTCGGTCAGACGTTTCGCGTCAAATAGTTTTAGGCCCCAGGCTTCGAGCGACGTGACATCGGCTGCCGCCAATTGCGCCAGCGCCCATTTGGGCAGTTTGCCGAAACGCTGTTCGAGTTGGAGTTGTAATAGATGCGCGCGTCCGTGCTGCGCGCCTTGCTTCTCGCCATCCAGGTAGAACCCACGGAAAACCGGGTTCTCCATCAGATCAAGTGTAATTGGCAT
Organism: Acidobacteriota bacterium; assembly: GCA_031418175.1. Classification (GTDB taxonomy): domain Bacteria; phylum Acidobacteriota; class Blastocatellia; order RBC074; family RBC074; genus JACPYM01. Next base: position 1,148 of record JANOWX010000424.1, read on the forward strand.
TTTTTCGGCCTCCTCGTTAATAGTGACTGCGACCTCTGTTTCGCGCAGGCCGGATAATATCAGAAGTTGCTGCATGCGATCCAAAAGCTGCTTTTCGGGCAGCCGCGCGATGGGTTGCAAGATGCGCCGGATCGTCGAACGCCGCGCGCCGTTATGGCAAAGCAGCGCCAGCAGATTGTCGGCCACTGAATCACTCTCGAGCAACGCCGCCGCGTCAAATGCGCGGATGTCCAGCACGCGGCAACTGTATTTCAAGCGCGTGTGTTGAATCAGGCCCTTCATCGTCAGCGGCGCGTTGCCGACATAGAGCACATATTGCACCGGTTCGCAGTGAAACTGCCGGGCGAGGGGCGCGTAGTATTCCAGCATCCGCCAATCCATTTCTGCGTCGTTCGTGCCCTGCAATTCCAGGTGATGCACCGAGCCGTCGGCCAGCCGGTAAACCAAATCGGGCCGCCGCATTTTGACCGCCGGGTATTCGACGGTCAGCAATTCGACGGCGGGCGCGCCGGCCAACAACGCCAGCAAGCGCAACGGCGGTGTTTGAAAGAGTTCTTTGAGCGTTGTGTCGTAGCGCATGGCTTGCTGTGTCAGTAGCCCGACCGTGAGGAAGGGCAGACTTCGAGGGCAAACCGTTTGG
>JANOWX010000425.1:0-8348 GCA_031418175.1 Acidobacteriota bacterium
TTTTTTAAAACCTTTGAATTTACCAAATTCTTTTCCGTTGCGCGCGGCTGGCGCGCCTCAACTTCGCGGGTGGTCAAACCACCTTATTTGTGTTTTTTTTGGTTTTGCGACCCGGATGGGACGCCGGACTCTGATTTATTCGTAAACCAGTTCGTGGCTGGCCCGCCAATGCGAAGAGTTTCTGTTCGCCGGGGTCGAACGCGAAGGCAGCCCGCTGAATTTCGAGCCGCGCGCCAGCGTCCTGGCGCAATTTATGTACTGGCCGCGCTCAGCATCGAATTGCAGGCCCGCAAAAACATCACGCGTGAACATTACAACGCCTGGCATCCGGGCGGCGTGATCGGGCAGGCCATGGGCGAATGACCGCTTGGCTATCAGTCACTGTCTTCTTCCAAATGCATCTGATGCATAAAGCGATGGACGATGGGCGCGAACGTGATGCCGGCGATCAGCACGACCGCCAAGCCGCTGTAAAGGGCATAAAGGCCGGCGAACAATTTGCCGCCCGGCGTTTGTGGCTGCGCCAGCGGCCCCATCCCTGACAGAATCATTGCCGCGTTCGCAAAAGCGTCAAGCCAAGGCAGGTTTTCAAAATAGTGATAGCCTGCCATCCCACCGAACAAAGAGAGCGCGATAAGCAAGAGACCGAGCAAGGAGCTATACGCCACGCGCTGCAAAAACAACGGCCAATGCAATAAGGGTTGCGACTTGTGCTCGAACCAGCTCATCTCATTTCACTCAATCCGCCGCCGGATCGAGCAAAGCCTGAAAACGCGGCTCGGCGCGCAGGCTCTCTAAATCCTTTTCCACCCGCGCCCGCGCCGTATTGAAATTGCGGCGGCCTTCAATCGCTTTTTCCAGATGCTCCAGCGCCTGTTCCGTTTCGCCCAGCACGGCGCAACCGCAGGCGAGGTAATAGCGTGTGAACGGGTCATCCAGGCCTTGTTCTAGCAGCGCCTGAAACCCGGCCAGCATTGCGTCAAAGGCCACGCGCGCGTTGGCCGTGTCGCCCTGGCGCGCATAAACCGCCGCCAATTTCTGCCGCACTTCGATCTGGGTGCGCGCTTTCAAGGCGTGATTGGTGTGCGCTAAAAACGCCAGTTCGCGTTGATATTCGGCCAATGCTTCGGCGTAACGGCCTTGCAAGTACAAAGCAAAACCGAGCCGCGCATAGGCGCCGATGACCTGTATACCTTCGTGATTGTGTTGATAGCGTTCCTGCGCTGCGACGGCCTGGCGGCCCAGTTCCTCGGCGCGCGCGTATTCGCCAAGGTAGCTGTAAACGTGCGCCAGCGCGGGCACGATCCAGGAATTTTCGGAAACATCGAGCAAGGCGCGCTCATATTCGGCGGCGGCGGCGCGGAACAGCCCTTTGCCGATGAAATAAGCGCGGCCCAGCGCAGACCGCACAAAGCCGTCGTTCGGCGCAAACGAGAGCGCGCGTTTCAGGGCGCCGATGGCGGCCTCCACGCGATCGAGCGCGATGAAGGCAAAGCCGATCACGCTGTAACTTTCGGCCAGGTTGGGACGCAACTCGATGGCTTTCTGCGCATATTCGACAGCCTGTTCGATCAATTCCGGCTGCCCCAGGAACTGCCCCTTGATCGTCAGGACATAAGCCAATCCGGCGTAAGCCTGCGCGTAATGCGGATCAAGCGCGATGGCCTTGCGGATCAGTTCGATGGCGCTTTCGATGGCTTCGGGCGAGCCGGTGTAAGCCAGCGCGCGGCCCCGGATATAGGCCTCATAGGCCTCGATCACGTCGGTCTCGCGCGCTTCGATCACAGCGCGTTCGCCGCTGCGCAAGGTCAAGTCCATGTCGCGCGAGAGTTCATAAACGATCTTGTCCTGCAACTCGAAGATGTCGTTCATGCGGCCGTCAATCTTGACGGTTTTGATGAGTTCGCCGGTCTCGACTTCGACGAAGCGGGCCGTGATGCGCAACATCTCGCCGAAGCGTTGGTAACCGCCGCCGATGATCCAGCGCGCGCCGACTTCGCGGCCCAAGCGCGTGGCGAATTTCTCGTCGAAGTCAGGCTGGTTGTCGGCATTCCAGCGGCGCAGCACTTCGTAAATCAATTCGCGCCCGATGACCGCCACGCCCTCGATGTTTTTCATGTCCGCCGTGACGGTCTCGGCGATGCCCACGCCGATCCATTCGTCCGCCGCGTTGCCGGTGATGTTGTTGAAGCGCAGCACGGCGATGCTCTTGCCCGAACGCGCCTTGATGGCCGCCGAATCAAGCAAGTTACTCCCCACGTACGTGGCATAACTGTCTGCGTCCGGCGCGTTGCCCGCTGTGCCGACCACTGTGCCGACCACTGTGCCGATTGGCGCGCTGCGATAGGTGTCGGCGTTGAGTAGCATGGTTTGCCCGCGCTTGATCCCATCCAGATCGAAGGCGACTTCGCGCAAGCTTTGATACCGCAGCGCGCGGTCTTTGGTAATCATGCGCTGAATGATGGTTTCGAGGTGGGGCGAGACGGCGCGGTTGAACGTGCTGAGGGGCGCGGGCGCGGCGTGCAAAATCGCATCCACCACGGCCAGCGCCGAACTGCCCGCGAAGGGCGGCTGCCCGGCCAGCAATTCATAAAACACGATGCCCAGACTGAAAATATCGCTGCGCCCATCCACCTCTTCGCCCAAGGCCTGTTCGGGCGACATATAGGCAAAGGTGCCCAGCACCGTGCCCGGCTGGGTCATCAGCAGATTGGTGTGATAGAGGCTGGCGGTTTCATCTTCGCTGGCAGCGCGTTGGGCCAGCGGGTTGAATTTGGCGATGCCGAAATCGAGTACCTTGGCGCGCTTGTCCTCGGTCAGCAGAATGTTCGACGGTTTCAGATCGCGGTGGACGATGCCGCGTTCGTGCGCCACAGCCAGGCCATCCGCGATTTGCACGAAGACATCGAGCAAGTCATCAAGCTCCAACTGCCCGCGCACGGCTTTGAGCGTGCGGCCCGGCACATACTCCATGGCAATGAAACTGTAGCGCGTGCCGTCGCGTTCGACTTCGTCAATTTCGTAAATCGTGGCGATGTTGGGATGGTTGATGGCGCTGGCCGCCTGGGCCTCGCGCAAAAAGCGCAACCGTGCGGTTTCGGCTTGTTCATCCGCAGCGTTTGTCGAAGCTGGCAGCAGCGTTTTCAGCAGCTTCAACGCGACGTGCCGGTTCAGCCGCGTGTCTTCGGCCTTGTAAACATCGCCCATGCCGCCCGCGCCGAGCTTTTCGAGAATGTGATAGTGGGAAAGCGTTTCGCCGATCATATGGTTTATTTCTTGGTTTGTTCCTGCTCCTGAAGTGCCGCTAACGAACTGCGCAGTACTTTGGTTTCATTCTGTGCTAGCGGGGGTCTTTTTTCAAAACCTGGGTACGCAGCGCTGCCGGCGAACATCGGCTTCATCGGAGCGCAAGTTGGGCTGATTAGCGTGGAGCAAGTCAACGTCGCAGTCCCGCGCAGCTTGGCCGGACGCGGCGAGGTGGATGTCGTGCTGACGGTCGGCACACAGGCGTCGAACACGGTGACGATCAATTTCAAATGAGGAAATTGCTTGCCGCAAAAAAGCGCAAAAGGCACAAAAGCCCCTTGGTTGTTTTGGCAAGCTTCATCTCACTGCAAAGTACATAACAGTTTGCAGGCAAGGTAATCACGGCAAAGGAATAATCGTTCCAGTCAATTGATGGTATTCCTTTGCCCGGATTCCTCTGCCGGATGCGTGAACTGTTATCCGGCACGTGAAACTTGCCGTTGTTTTGACCAGTTTTGCGTTTTTTGAGCCTTTTTGCGGCAACGCCTTCACCCGCGCTCAGCGCACTCCACGGTCAAACAAAACGGCCCCGGCTCTCAAACGAGAACCGGGGCCGTAGCTGTTTAGGCGTGAACGTTCTGCCGGCTTAATTACAGCCGAACAGATCGTTGCCGTTGAAGCGATCCAACAGCGTCGCCAGCGCCGCAAAATCCGCCGTGCGATTTTGCATGACGGCGAATTGGGCTTGCATAAACAAGTCCTTGACCATCGAAGCGCTCGACAACACCGCGCCGTTCGATAACGGCACCGGCGCAAAGCTGATGTTGTAACAGCTCAGATTGGCCCACTGCACATTGGCGTTGACCACCGAACCGCCACCGCCCGCCGCCAACAGGTTCAGTTGCGCCGTCAGGTATTCCTGATTGAACCGTTGCATTGGCGTCAACCCAAACCCAGTCGGATTCCCCTGCAAGACCTGGTGAATCACGTCGCGGTTGTCGGTGCTGACGGACTGGTTGCCGTTGACACCGCTAATCAACACGTTGCCTTGCGGAATGCGGCGCGGATTGAGCAGCCACCATTGCGGCGAATGCCAGCAGAAGGTGTCGCACTTCAACGGCTGCACCGTCACCGTGAAGCTGCACGTCGCCGTGCCGCATTCATTGGTGGCCGTGCACGTCACCGTCGTCGTGCCAATCGGGAACGCCGCGCCCGAAGCCGGGGCGCAGGTCACCGGCGTGCCTGCCGGGGTCGCGGTCGGTGTGGTATAGCTGACCGTCGCGCCGCCACCGCCCGGCCCTGCGGCCGTCGTCGTGATGTTCGCCGGACAGGTAATGGCCGGACGCGCCTGCACCCTTACGGTAAAGCTGCACGTATCGGTCATCGTGCCGCTCACCGCCGTGCACGTCACCGTCGTCAAGCCCAGCGGGAAGCTCGCGCCCGACGCTGGCGTACACGACACGCTCGCCACATCCGGCGCGACCGTCGGCGCTGGATAGGTCACCACTGCCGAAGTCGCGCCCGCCACCGCGCAAACCGACTGATTCGGCGGACAGGTGACCCGCGGCGGCGCCATCACCATGACCGTGAAGCTGCACGTGGCAGGCCCGCAATCATTGCGCGCCGAGCACGTCACCGTCGTCGTGCCCACCGGGAAGGTTGAACCCGAAGGCGGGCTGCAACTCACCGCTGTGCCCGCCGGAGTAACGGTTGGCGCGGGATAGGTGACCGTTGCGCCGCTCGCGCTGGTCGCGGTCGTCTTGATGTCGCCGGGACAGGTGAGCGCCAGGCGCGGCGTCACCGTCACGGTAAAGCTGCACGATGCCGAACGCCCGCCGATTGATGCCGTGCACATCACCGTCATCACACCCAGCGGGAAGCTGGCGCCGGACGGCGGGCTGCAAGACACGCTCGCATTCGGCGGAACGGCCGTGGGTGCCGGGTAATTCACGACTGCCGAACTTGCGCCCACCTCCGCGCAAGCCGTTTGATTGGGCGGACAATCAATGCGCGGCAGCGGCGGGCAAGCCGGACAGATCACCGGACAAACCAGCCCGGTCGGCCAGCCGCCCGTCAATCCGCCGATCAGGCCCATCCCGCGCCGGTCGCGGTCGCCCGCGCGCTCCATGCGTTTGAGCACGAAGTCGGTGAAGACCAGCGAAGTGACGCCCGTGTTGCGGCCCCGCGCGATGGTCGCGCCGAATTGGAAGCAATCGTTGAGCGGCGAATCGGCCCGCATCTCAAACGCAATCGTCAACAGGGGTGAACGGTTGCCCGCCGCGCCCGCTGCCGTGCCGAATGGAATCAGATCGCCGACTTGCAAGCGGCCCGCGCCAATCGCCAGGCGATTGCCGCGATACAGTTGCAGGTTCGGGTTGAGCGCGACCACGCGCGCGTCATTCCCTTCAAAATCAAAAACCGCCAGGATGATCTGGCCTGAACCATCGGGTTTCTGCACAAAGAAAGTGACCTTATCACCCATCGTCACACCCGCCGACGCCAGCAGGAAGCTGAAATCCCACAGGCTGTCATTGCACGACAGCGCCGTCACGCTGCCGCCCGGCGTGCGATAGCCGAAGCCCATCAACTCAGTGCCACGGAATCCGCCAAGCCCCAAGGCGTTGCCGCCGAAAGTGGTGGGGTTGACGTTGAACACGTTGAAGCCATCCATCGGCGAACGGAAGGGCACCGTCAACGTGAACGGTTCGTCCAACAGGAAGTGATCGCCCTGCGGCAAACGGTCGTTCGTGACGAAGCCGTGCGTGACCGCCGGGTTTTGGATTTCGGGACAAGGCACCGGCGGCAACGGACAAGCCGGGCACACCACAGGGCACACCAGCCCCGTCGGCCAACCGCCGGTCAAACCGCCGATCAAACCCATGCCGAGCCGCGCGCGGTCGCCGGTTCGCTCTTCGCGTTTGAGCACGAAGTCGGTGAAGACCAGCGAACTCACACCCCGGCCGCCATCGCGCGCGATGGTCGCGCCGAATTGGAAACAATCGTTGAGCGGCGAATCGGCCCGCTGTTCAAACGCAATCGTCAACAGCGCCGAGCGATTACCCGCCGCGCCCGCCGCCACGTTGAGCGGAATCAAATCGCCCGCGAACAGACGGCCCGCGCCAGTCGCCAGCCGGTTGCCGCGAAACAGTTGCAGGTTCGGATTGAGTTCGGTCACGCGCGCGCCGCCGCTCTCGTGCGTGAAGACGGCCAGCGTAATCACGCCCGAGCCATCGGGCTTTTGCAAAAAGAGCGTGACCTTATCGCCCGCCGTCGCGCCCGCGCTGGCCAGCAGGAAGCTGAAATCCCAGACGCTGTCATTGCACGACAACGCCGTCACGCTGCCGCCCTGCGCGTTGTAACTGAAACCCATCAAATTGGTGCCGGGGAAACCGCCGACCGCTTCGGCATCACCGCCAAAGCTCACGCGATTGACCATGAACGTGTCAAAGCCATCCATCGGCGAACGCACCGGCACGGACAAGGCGAAGGGTTCACGCAACAGGAAATGATCGCCCTGCGGCAAACGGTCGCTCGTGGCAAAGCCGTGCGTGACCGCCGGGTTGAAAATCATCGGACAAGGCACCGGCGTCGGCGTGCATTCCGGGCAAATGACCGGGCAAACCAGCGCGGTCGGATAGCCGCCCGTCAGTCCGCCAATCAACCCGCGCTCTGGCAGATTGCGGTCGCCGCGCTGCTCCATGCGTTTGAGCACGACATCGGTGATGACCAGCGAACTCGTGCCCGCGCCGGCGCCGCGCCGAATGTTCGCGCCGAATTGGAAGCAGCCGTTAAACGGCGAACCGGGACTCGGATCGAAAGACACAGTCAGCAAGCCCGAACGGCGGCCCGCCGCGCCCGCTGCCTGATTGAGCGGAATTAGATCGCCCGCCTGCAAGCGGCCCGCGCCATTGGCCAGGCGGTTCTCGCTGTACAACTGCACGCTCGGATGCAACGCCGTCACGCGCGCGCCGCCGCTCTCGTGCGTGAATACAGCGATGCGAATGTCGCCGCCGCCGTCGGGCCGTTGCAAAAAGAAGCCGACAGTGTCACCAGCGGTCGCCCCCGTGCCAGCCAGCAGGAAGCTGAAATCCCAGACGCTGTCATTGCACGACAGCATGGTGACGTTGCTGTCCGGCATCGCGTAACTGACGCCCGCCAGCCGCGTGCCGGCAAACCCGCCGATGGCCGCGACATCGCCGCCGAAGTTGGCTTCGTTGACCTGGAACAGGCGCAAGCCGGGCATGTTTGCGGAAGAGGGTATGGTGAAGGTGAACGGCTGTGGCAACAGGAAATGATCGCCTTGCGGCAAGCGGTCGCTCGTGGCAAAGCCGTGCGTAATCGCGGGCACGCTCACTTGCGGACAGAGCGCCTGCGCGCTGGCGACGCGCTGCAAGTTGGGCGTGGAATCGGAAGCCAGTAGTAAAAGGCAAACGAATAGACAAACAGCGAACGCGGCAGAACCGAGTCGCGCGGCGAACTTCGGTGTTCGGGGCATAAAACACTCCTTAAGGTTGGGGGCAACGCCAGCGCAACGTTTGCGAACGCGGTGCGGGTGCTGCGGGCTTGAATCAAAGAGCACGGTCGGCGGCTGGAGAGGGGAAATAAGACGATACAGCGCAACGCACCGCCACGATTGACGCCCTGGGGAGCGCACAACCGTCACGGCATTAAAGCTGCCGACTGCAGATGGGTTGCAAAGAAGTAACGACGCCTTTGTTGTGATGACGACGTAGTGGATGCGTAATGCAAGTGTGCGGTCTTTCAATCGCCAAATAGTTATGACCACCAAGCAACGCCACTCTCACGGGGAAGTGAGCATTTTAGAGGCCGCTTGTAACCACACACTGGATTGTTGAGGAGGGGATGTAAGTCGGCGCAGAGCTTAGGCGTAAACCGCGCAACGGTCAATCAAATTGTGAAACCGGCTGGATTAAATCGTAGGCAGGTGGCAGGTGCAATGACCATGTGCGCCAGGTTAAGCCGTAAGCTCTTTATTATCAGTAGGCGCTTGTCTTTGATTGACCATGCTCAATCCCAAGGAATCCACCATATTCTGTGGTTTTTGGGGTGTAGGGCTTTGTGATAGCCATTTTTCGGGCTTG
>JANOWX010000426.1:0-2467 GCA_031418175.1 Acidobacteriota bacterium
GAACTGGCGCGCCGCCTGGGCTATCTCTTCATCAACACCGGCGCGATGTACCGCGCGGTCGCCTGGCGGGCGTTGCGTGCGGGCATCGCGCTCGACGACGCCGACCAACTCGGCCAATTGGCCCAAACCGCGCGCATCGAATTGACTGGCAGCGTGGATGCAATGGCTGTCTTGCTGGACGGGCGCAACATCACCGCCGAAATCGCCACGCCGGAAATCAGCCAGGCGGCGTCGCAAGTCTCAGCCATCCCGGCGGTGCGGCGCGCGCTGGTCGCGCAACAACAGACGCTGGGCCGCGCGGGCGGCGTCGTGATGGAAGGGCGCGACATCGGCACCCAGGTTTTCCCTAACGCCGAAATCAAAATCTATCTCGACGCTACCGCCGCAGCGCGCGCCGAGCGGCGGCATACCGATGATCTGGCGAAAGGCTTCGACACCGGCCCGCTGGCCGCCACGCAAGCCGAGATCGAAGCGCGCGACCAGCGCGACAAAACGCGCGCCGATTCGCCGTTGCTGCAAGCTGCGGACGCCGTTTACATTGATTCGTCGGGATTGATGATCGAAGAAGTGGTCGAAAAGATTTTGGCGCTCATCGCCACCAAAGCAGAACGCTGATTGTTATGTTCACGGGCATCGTCGAAGAACTCGGGCAAATCCGCCGCCTCGCGCACAGCGCCAACGGCGCGCGGCTCGAAATCGCTGCGCAAGCAGTGCTGGCCGGCGCCAAGCTGGGTGACAGCATCGCCGTCAACGGCGTGTGTCTGACCGTCGTTGAACAAGGCGCGGATTGGTTCGCGGCTGATCTTTCCGCCGAAACGCTTCAGCGCACCAGCCTGCAACAGGCGCGCACCGGCACACGCGTCAATCTGGAGCGCGCCTTGTTGCCAACGACGCGGCTGGGCGGCCACTTGATGCAAGGCCACGTGGACGGCACGGGCCGCTTCAGCGAAGCCCGCCCCGTCGGCGCAGGCTGGACGGTGCGCATCGGCTTCCCTGCCGCGTTGGGCCGCTACATCGTCGAGAAAGGTTCGATTGCAGTGGATGGCATCAGTTTGACCGTGGCGGCGCTCGGTGACGACTGGTTCGAGATCGCCGTGATTCCGCACACGTGGCAACACACCAACCTGAGCGCGCTCGCACGCGGCGCGCTGGTCAATCTGGAAGTGGACATCATCGCCAAGTACGTCGAAAAAATGCTGCAACCACACGTATCGCCGCACAAAGAATCTTTGACGCTGGAGAAGCTGACCGAACTTGGCTACTGACCACTGGCCACTGACTACTGCACCATGCCTTTCGCACCCATCCCACAAGCCATCGCCGAGTTCCGCGCCGGGCGCGTCGTCATCATCGTGGATGACGAAGACCGCGAGAACGAGGGCGATCTGTGTTGCGCCGCCGAAAAGGTCACGCCCGAAATCATCAACTTCATGGCGCGCGAAGGCCGCGGCCTGATCTGTTTGCCGCTGACCGAAGCGCGTTGCGATTTCCTGAACCTGCCCTTGCAGGTGTCAGAAGCCGAGAACGGCAGCGGCTTCGGCACTGCGTTCACGGTTTCGATTGAAGCGCGCACCGGCGTGACCACGGGCATTTCGGCGGCGGATCGCGCGCGCACGATTTTGACGGCGGTTGATGCGGCGTCAAAACCCACAGACATCGTGCGACCCGGCCACGTCTTTCCGCTGCGCGCGCGCAACGGCGGTGTGCTGATGCGGCCCGGCCAGACCGAGGCCAGCGTAGATTTAGCGCGGCTGGCCGGATTGATTCCGGCGAGTGTGATCTGCGAAATCATGAACGATGACGGCACGATGGCGCGGCTGCCCGAATTGGAAATCTTCGCGGCCAAACACGGGTTGAGCATCATTTCGGTCGCCGATTTGATTCGTTATCGCATGAGCAACGAGGTTTGCGTGCGCCGCGTGGCCGAGGCTGGAGTGCCCACGATTCACGGCCAATTCAACGCCGTCGCCTTTGAAAACATGCTCAACGGCGAAGTGCACTTGGCGATGGTGCTGGGCGAGATCAAACCGGATGAGCCGGTGCTGGTGCGCGTGCACACGCAATCGGTGCTGGGCGATGTGTTCGGCAGTTTGCGCGACGATCACGGCGCGCAATTACAGACGGCGCTCCAACACATCCGCGCGGCGGGTTGTGGCGTGGTGCTGTATTTGAAACAGGAGATGCACGGCGTAGGGTTAGCCGATCAATTGCGCGGCTATCAGTCGTTTGATGAAACGGGCCAGCCGGTCAAAACCCGGCGTGACCCGATGCGCGACGTGCGCGATTACGGCACGGGCGCGCAGATTTTGCACGAGCTGGGCATCAGGAAATTGAAGCTGTTGTCGAATCGCCCGCCGAAGCTGCACGCGCTGGAAGGTTTTGATTTGGAAATTGTCGGGCACGTGCCGCTGACGCAATGAATTCGTGCCTTACGCAAAAGAGCATGGAGTTCAGGCTTCAGCCTGTG
>JANOWX010000427.1:0-2205 GCA_031418175.1 Acidobacteriota bacterium
AACCCAGTCGGGCCGGTCATGGGCCACGCCCAGGGCAGCGAGACCACCGGCATCAACTTCTTGTAATGTCGCCCATCGTGAACCCAGCACAAACCGCACCTTCTCAGCAGGGAAGCCTGAGCACGCCAGCTTCGTGATGCATCAGCAGCAAGCTGGCGTGAGCTCCTTCAGTTTCGCTGCCAGGCGCTGCGTTAAAACCGGCAGCGCGCGGGGCGGCAGTTCTAACGCCGCAACCCAGGCCGTAACGGCTCACCCCCTGGGAGCGCAGTCCTTCCAGGCTGCGGCCGTGGCGACTCACCCCTTGGTTTGCCGCAGCGTCTGCCGGCCAGGCACGCTGCCCTGGCAGCACTGCGCTCCCCAGGGGTGAGTAGTTCCCAGATCATTGCTTGGGCCGACTGGTCAACGGCTGGTCGCCCGTCTGCCCCTGGATATAAGCGCGCACACTGCCGTCACTGCTCAGGGCGATGTACCAGATGCCTGTCGCTGAGCGCCAAACGGCGAGGTCGGCCTGGCCGTCGCCATCGTAATCGGCGGGCGCGCTCTGGTCGTGGTAAGGCGCATAAGCCGCGCCCCACGCCATTACGCGGCTGGTATTGGTGGCGCTGTTGAGAATGAGCCAGTTGCCATCCGCCGGACGCCAGACGGCGATGTCGGTCTGGCCGTCGCCATCGTAATCAGCGGCGACGGGCACATCCGTAGCCTGGCCCCATTGTTGCGCGCGGAATTGGCCATCGCTGCTGCGCCGTATGTACCAAGTTCCCGTGGCGCGCCGGAAGACCGCCAGGTCAGTCAGACCGTCGCCGTCATAATCGCCGGGCACGGCCAGATCATGGTAAGGCGCAAAAGCCGCGCCCCAGAGCGCGCCGTCAACCGCCCCGTCCGAACTGCGGATGATGTACCAAGCGCCTGCGGAACCGCGCCAGACCGCGATGTCGGTCTTGCCATCGCCATCGTAATCGCCGGGCACGGGCACATCCGTCGCCAAACCCCAGGGCTTGGCGCTGACGCTGCCGTCGCTGCTGTTTTTGATCAGCCAGGTGGCCGCGCCTTCAGCATTGGAACTGAAGACGGCGAGGTCGGTGATGCCGTCGCCGTCATAATCTCCCAGCAACGTGACATCGCCCGCCTTGCCCCAGTACTCAGTGCGGGCCGGCTGATCGCCGCCGCGTCCGCTCAAGAGGATTTGCCAGCGGCCCTGCGCGGGGTTCCACAGCGTCGGATCGGCTTTGCCATCGCCGTCATAATCGCCCAGCCAGGCCAGGGCTGCTGGCGGATTGCCTATCACGAGCGTGTATGACTTCGTGCCCTGGCAAGCGCCGCTCAACGCCTTGACGGTGAAGGTATAGGTGCCCGTCTGACTGGTTACGCCGCTAATCGCACCTGCGCTATTCATGGTGTAGCCCGGCGGTAAACTGCCCAGCAGGATGCTGAACGTGTAGTTGCCAGCCGGACTGACCGACAACGACTGGTTATAGTTCAAGCCCTTTGTGCCGGGCGGCATGGCCGCTGGCGTGAACGTGAGCGCGGCGCAGGCGATTGAGACTACGTAAACGCGCGTCCCCGTGCAGCCGCCCTGGCCCGTCGCCCGAATCGTGAAGCTGGAGGTGCCGCCCGCCGTGGGAATCCCTGTGATGAATCCCGTGGCTGGGTTGAGCATCAAGCCCGCCGGTAAGGCGCCGCTTGACACGGCATAGGTATAAGGCCCGGCGCCGCCGCTGGCGCTGAGTTGCTGGCTATACGCCGTGCCCAGCGTGCCGCCCGGCAAATTGGGTGTGATGGTAATCGGGGTGCAGGTGCCGGTGATGAGCACGTTGTAACTGCGCGTAGCCGTGCAAGTGCCAAACCCCGTCGCCGAAATCACAAACGTGTAATTGCCCGGCGCCGTGGGCGTGCCCGTCAACGCGCCGGTCGAATTGTTCAACGTCAAGCCCGGCGGCAGCACGTTCGTCGTCACCGCAAAGTAGTAATTGCCGCCTGACGGGGCCGCCGTGATCGTTTGGCTATACGCCGTATTGGTCACGCCGTTCGGCAGCGAAGCCGGGCCAACCGTGACGGTCGGGCAATTCGGGTTCGGCGTCGGCACTGGCGTCGGCACTGGCGTCGGTGACGGCGTCGGAGTCGGTGTTGGTGTCGGAGTCGGCGTTGGCGTTGGCGTCGGTGTTGGCGTCGGTGTTGGCGTTGGTGTCGGTGTCGGCGTCGGAGTCG
>JANOWX010000428.1:0-18814 GCA_031418175.1 Acidobacteriota bacterium
AACTCCATGCTCTTCTGCAAAAATCCTGGTCAGGCCAAATCTGCCGCCGCGTCGCGCTGCCGTGAGCGATAGATGAAATTGGCCCGGCCAAAACGCACTTCGCAACCGTCTTCGAGCCGCATTTCCTTAATGCGTTTGCCGTTGACGAAGGTGCCGTTGCTGCTTTCGAGATCAAACAAAAAGTAATGATCGTCTTCGACAATCAAGCGGGCGTGCCGTTTGGAGACGGAAGGGTGTTCGACGACGAAGGCATTGTTGAGCGTGCGGCCCACAAAGACTTCATCGCGGTTGAGGATGAAGGCGATGCGTTCATCGCCGTCCTGCGTGATCGCCACGAAATGCGGGCGATTGTCGAGGTTCTCGCGCGCGGGCAGGCGGATGTTCGCGCCGCAACGCGTGCAGAATTTCGCGCCCGGCCGTTGCGGCTCGGCACACACCGGGCAAAGTTCCAACTCTTCGGGATCGGGGATCGGCACACCGCAACGCTGGCAAGGCATCCCGGCTTTGCCTTTCGCGCCGCACTGCTGGCAATAGCGGCGCGTCGGCATCAGCAGTGTGCCTTCGCGATGCGGCGAAGTGTCGGCGTGATATTTGATGCGCGTGCGCACCCAGAAAAACAGCGCCAGCATCGTGCCGATCAGAATGGCGAAAAAGACGAGGTGCACTTTGGTCGCGCCTTCCAGCAGCGTGTCGAACAGCGCGTGCAACAACGACGCAATCAGCCAGCCTTTGACAATGATGGGCACGCGTTCGCTCGGTAAATTTGGGCGCGTCTTGGCTTTGCACAACGCGAGGCCCCAGATGGCCGAAAACAGCGCGTGCCCCGGATTGGAAAGCGAACCGCGCAACATCACCAGCATCGGGGTGTTGAGCGAGATGTAAACGATGTTTTCGACGGCGGCGAAGCCCAGCGCGGCGGCGGCGCTGTAAATTACGCCATCCAGCGGCTCGTCGAATTCGAGTTGGCGGTAGGCATAAATCCAGACCATCAGCATCTTGATCGCCTCTTCGACCGGGCCGATCACGCAAAAGAAAATCAGGATGCGCGAGATTTGAGTCTCACCGGCAAAGAGGTAAAAAAGTTTCGAGCCGATGACATTCAGGAAGAGTGCGGGAACCGTGGCCAGCGCCCCCAGCAAAAACGTCATCGCAATCAGTTTGAACGGCGGACGCTTATAGCGGCTGTGCGTGTAGAAATACAGCAGCCACACGATACACGGCAGCAGCGAGATCAGGGGGATGAAAATGAGTTGCTGAAGGTCAGGCATTCGAGTGCGGAATGCGGAAGGCGGAAGGCGGAATGTGAATCAATGAAGTCAGTCTTCAATTATTCCGCATTCCGCATTCCGCATTCATTCAAGGCTTTTCCGTTTCAAAATCACGAGCGTCAGGTCGTCCACGCTCTTGGCACGGCCCACGAATTTTTGCAGCGCATCGTCAATGCGGTCGCGCAAACCGGCGGCGGTGCGGCCCCGGTTGCGCTGGACGATCTCAATCAGACGCGGCTCATCGAATTCTTCGCCGGCTTCGTTCTGGCTTTCGGTTACGCCGTCGGAATAGATCACCAGCACATCGCCGGGTTCAAGGTGGGCCAGGCCTTCGTGATAATCGCCGAAGGGCGTGATGCCCACGGGGAAGCCGCCGATGTCGAGCGTGGTGATCTCGCCGCTCGCGCGCACCAGCAGCGGCGCATTGTGGCCGCCGTTGATGTAGGTCAGTTGATGCGTGCGCGGGTCGAGTTCGCTGTAAAACAGCGTCACGTAACGGTTCGAGGGCGTGTTGTCGTAAATATATTGGTTGATCTCGGTGACGATTTCGCTGGGCGAAAGCCGCGTCGTGCATTGCGCGCGCACGGCGGCGTGAATCGAAGACATCAGCAACGCCGCGCCCGTTCCCTTGCCTGAAACATCGCCCAACGCGATCACGATGCGCCCGTCGCGTTTCTGAATAAAGTCGAAGTAATCGCCGCCGACTTCGTAACAGGGGAAACTGACGCCCATCAAATCATAGCCGTTGATCGCGGGCGAAGCGGCGGGGTGCAAGCGCAATTGAATCTCACTGGCGACGGCCAATTCGTTGGCCAGGCGTTTCTGCTCAACCTGTACGTCGAGCAAGCGCACGTTCTCGATGCGGATGGCCGCAACGCCGGCAATCAACGTCAATAACTCCAGATCGCGTTTGGTGAAACGGTTGCTGTGCAGCGGGCTGTCCACATAAACCATCCCCAGCACACGCTGTTCGATGGCGAGCGGGACGGCCATGATCGAATGTATGCCGCCCAGCATGATGGATTGATTGGCGGCGAAACGCGGATCGTGTTGTGCGTCAGAGGTCAGCAACGCCTTGCCTTGCTGCAACACCTGCTCAGTGATCGAACGGCTCAAAGAGACTTCGTTGCTGTTATCGCCCGCGCGCGTTTTTTGCGCCTTGCAGACCAATTCGGCCAATACTGGTTTAGCAGGCGCATCCTTTTTGCCTTCGGGTTTGCCTTCGGGCGTTTCGAGCAACATCACATAGCCGCGGTCGGCGCGAATCGCCTGAAAGACGCAATCCAGCACTTGGGACAGCGTGTCGTCGAGCGAGAGCGGCGAAAGCAAGGTGACGCTGACGCGGCTGATGATGGCAAGGGTGTCATCCTGCAGCGTAGTGAGTTTGGCGCTGGGCTGCCCACTTGGATGTAAGTCGGGTTGCTGAATCGCTTGTGCAATCAGCGTCTGGTGGCTGCTATCAATCGTCGTCAGCAGGTTGGCCTGCGAATTACTGGCCGTCCCCGCAATGGTGACTTCACCTTCGGAGGGCGCGTAACTGTCGGCCAACAGGATTTGCGTGCGGCCTTTAATGGGAGTGGTGTCGGCCCGGTCATTGAATTCGATGGCCGTCTCACCGATGCGAATGACGTCGCCGTCGCGCAATTGGACGGGCACCGTCATGCGCGCATCGTTGAGCAAGGTGCCGTTGGCGCTGCCCAAATCGCTCAGCCAGAAACTGTCGCCACGGCTGCGCACTTCGGCGTGCAAGCGCGAGGCAAAGGGGTCTTCGACACAGAGGTCGTTGCGCGCGGAACGGCCAATCGTGATGCGCGGGCGATTCAAATCAACGATCGAATCACCACTTGAAGGGGAAACTCTGACGATCAGACGCGGCATAGTGGGTGTAAATCAAAAGACAATAGGCAAAAATCAAAAAGCAAAAGGGCGGCTCACAGTTTTCGGATCAAGCAACAACGCTAAACTTTGGCCTTTTGATTTTCGCCTTTTGCCTTTTGATTTTTGGGTTTTGCCTTTTGCCTTTCTAACTACGGTTGCTGAAAACTATTTTGCAAGCCTTTGCCCGGCGCGTTCTCTTTGCGCGCTTCAGGCTGCTTGGCCTTATCCGCCTGCGCGGAGTTGAGCAATTCTTTCTGCTGGCGTTCGTATTCCTTGCGCGCGGCTTTTTCAGTATCCCGGACGCCACTTTGAGAGGTACTCGCATAATCGCCGCTGTCACACTTCTTGTAATACTCGTAGGCCTTGCCCAGTTGGCCAAGACCGCGATACGAACTGCCCAGAAAGTAATAAAGGTCTTTGTCGCCGGGCGTCAGTCTGACAGCTTGCTGTAATTCGGCAATCGCCGCGCCAAATTCGCGGACATTCATGTAGCGGCGGCCCAGGTCTTTGTGATGCGCGGCGGCCAGGCGCGGGTCAGGCGGTTCAAGCGGGCGCACCGGATTCCAATTGAGCAACGCGCGCGCGCCCGGCGCCGCAAAGGGGTTTTGCGGAATCAGCGCCACCTCGGCTCGCATCGAGGTGTTGGGCGGCAGCACCGGGCCCAGGCGCTTCTGCCCAGCCACGCGGCGTGGACGGGTCGGGAACGGGGTGCTACTGGCCAGCGCGTTCAGGCCCAGCGCGTCTTCGATCTCTTCGATGGCTTCGAGGGCGCGGCCCGCTTCGGGGCTGTTGTGATTGATGGAAATGATGCGTTGGTATTGCGTGCGCGCCTCGTTGACATTGCCTTTGGCGCGGTGCAAATCGGCGATCTTGAGCCGGGTGCTCAAATTTTCAGGCGCGACTTTGAGCAAACCGTCATACGCCCTCAACGCATCATCCGGGCGGCCGGAGCTTTCCAGCGTTTCGGCCAGCAACTGGCGCGGTTCCGTTTGATCGGGACGTAATTCGATGGCCTTGTTCAGGGTTTCAGCCGCCTGATCAATTTGACCGGTCTGACGGGCTTGTTCGGCGACCTGGACGAGTTTAACGACCTCGTCATCGGTGGAAAGCAAATTACGCGGTTGCGCGTTGGCATCGAGTTGTTGCGCGCGCTGATTGCGGTAGAAATAAATCCCGCTGCCCAGCAGCAGCAGTCCCAGCACCGCCGCCGCCATGCGAATGTAAAAACCCGCTTGCGGGTGTTCGCGCAAGCCGGAGGCTTCCGCCACCGCCGAAGACGCCGACATCGTCAGCTTGCCGGTATTCGAAGCCAAGCCGGACAGCGCGCCGGAATTGCGGCCCGCGTTGGGCGGTAAGGGCGCGGTACGCACGCGCGGCGCGGCTACGTTCAGTCCGCCGGTATTGCGTGGTGTGGCGTTCAATCCGCCGGTATTGCGTGATGCGGTGTTCAGGTCGCCGGTATTGCGTGTGTTAGCTCCCGTGGCACTTTCGGTTTGGCCAGCAGCCTGGGCCAGCCGTTGCGACAATGTGCCGCTGACGGCTTGTTTGATCTGGCGGGCGTCTTCTTCCTGCAACTGTTCGATGCGTTGCGCTTCACGCGTTTGACGCGTCGCCTCAGCCGCAGTTTGGGGCGCGGCTGTTATTCCGGCGGCACCCGCATTTTGCAGTTCACCCGTTTGCGCCTTTACCTGCTCAGCAGAATTCTGGGCAGCCTGTTGCGCAGCCGGTTTGGTGGCCGGTTTGGTGCTTTGACTTGGCGCAGTGACAATGCGCAATTGCGGCTTGGGCGGCGCGCTGGAGCCGGTAGCGGCTGGAATGGATGAAGAGGTTGTCGAAGAGGAAGACTTAACGCTCGACTGGGTGGCAGCCGGTTTGGCCGCCTGGCCATTTAGATCAATCCCGCAGTGGCGGCAAAATCTGGCCTTGGCGCCATTGGCTGCTCCACAACTCCCACAATAAATGACAGTCATTGCTCACATCCCCACGGAAAATCTTAAGTCGGATTCTGTTACACGAGCGCAGCTTCTTTCAGCGAAACTGCGTGGGGCACAGCTTAATCACTCGTTGCCTGCTGTTTGTCAGCCTAAGCCGGCTTGACCAGCCTGCGAGTTGACCTCAGCGGATAACCGCACGCCATTTGGGTCAACTCCGTGCATGATGCTGTTCGGCATTCCTAAAAACCGCGTTCGAGCCGGTAGCGTTCCGGTGGGGGAACGACGCTATTCATTATGTTAATGCGACGGCAGCGGCATCATTGCACGATTGATCCGGTGCCGCAACTCAACCGGAACTGCAAACCGGCAAAAGGTGATTCCAGTACAAATCAAAGCATCAATGTGCGAGAACGGCCCCCTGTCAATCAACCAGGCCGTCTTGCTTGCCGTGTGAATGAACGAGTCGCATCCTTCATTCTTTGACGACCAGCGTACCCGTCAATTTATCGTGCCAGCCTTGTTGCTTTGGATCCCAAAGCGCCCAGAGCAGCCCCAAGCCACCGCAGAGCAAAGCCAGGGGGTAGCCGACGAAATGCCGCAGTGCCAGGGCCTTGAAATCCAGCGGGCGTCCATCGGTGCGGATTACGCGAATGCCGATGAAGCGCTTGCCAAAGGTCTGGCCATCAGGTTCGGCGTAATAGACCAAATTCAAAAAAAGAACGATTGCGGTGAGCAGATAGCCAATCAGCAAAATCACGTTGGCAATCTCTGGCTGTTCCCAGCGCCGTTTCAGGTAATAAGCCAGCAGTACCGTGATCGCCAGCACCAGCAACATCAAAATGTAATCCAGCAGAAAGGCCCCGCACCGCAAACCGATGCTGGCCAAGGCGACCTGCTTTTTGCCGGGCGCGACTGGGCCGGAGGAGAAATTCGCGGCCGCCGCCGGACTTGGTGTTGACCTGGGCATGCGAAGAGCGTCAATGGTTTGGGGCATGCGTTATTTTTTCAGTTGGGCACGAACTGGGGAAAGAGTCGTTTCCATTTGAGCCCGGGCAGCTTGGCTGTTGCCTGCCTAACGACTGACCTAGCTCAAAAAGCCAGTGCCAGCTCAACCGGCAAATGGAAATGAAAACCTCGTCCTGCTCGTGATCTGTTGTTTAGGAAACCACGAATTTGAGCAGCGTTTCGCCCAGCTTCAATTCATCGCCACTCATCAGCGCGTGCAATTTGCCTTGGGGCAATTTGGGCGAGCCGTTGATGAACGTGCCGTTGGCGCTGCCCAGGTCTTCGATGAAAAACTTGCTCTCACGCACGATGATCTTGGCGTGACGGCGCGAAACGCGCGCGGCCGGGTCGTATTTCGACAAATCCACTTCGGGCCGGATGCCGCGATTGGGATCAACGCGTCCGATCAAGCTTTCACCCTCGGCGTTGAGCGGAAACTGGACGTTCATTTCGTTGGTTCCGAGCACGACCAGTTTGGCCGTCGTGCGTTGGGCGCGCCCGCAATAGGCGCAGAAAAGATCGCCCGCCGCCAATTCGCGCCCGCAATTGGTACAGGTTTGCAACGGCACGGGCGGCGCGGAATAGTCCACCTGACGCATGATCGGCGCGTGGCCCTGCATGCGGCGCAGGTGTTCGACCAATTCATCGCCGAAAGCCTTGGCCGACGCGAACCGGTTTTCGGGTTTGTATTCGACCGAGCGGCACAGCAACTCTTCCATCTCGGGCGTGATCTCGGGATTGACCTGACGCGGTTTCGGGTTCTTGGCGAAATCGAAGATCAGCAGCGGATTGTCCTGCGGGTCCTGCCCGGTCAGCAGGTGGAACATCGTGGCGCCCAGGCTATAAATATCCGAACGCGCTTCGACGTTCCCCGCAAACAGTTCCGGCGGCGCGTAACCCATCGTGCCGATGGCCGTGACGCCTTTGACCGTCGGCGCGACGAAGCGCGCGATGCCGAAATCCACCAGCATGATGCGATTGGTGCGCGCGTCCACCATCAGGTTCGCCGGTTTCAGGTCGCGGTAAATAATCGGCGGACTTTGCGAGTGAATGTAATCGAGCACATCGCTGACTTCGATGGCCCATTTGGTGACGGTCAGTTCATCCAGCTTGCCACCCGCGGCGCGTTGCCGTGCCGCGAGGTCGCCGCCGTCAATGAATTTCATCACCAGGTAATAGCGCCCGCGCGCCGTATCAAAGAAGTATTGCAGGATGGTCGGAATCGAGGGGTGATCGAGTTGGGCGAGCAGTTCGGCCTCGCGTTTGAAGTCGTCAATCGCTTTCGTGCGCGCCGAATCGTCGGCGAACATCTCGATCATCTCTTTGACCGCGACCTTGCGGTTGGCGAGGTTTTGGTCTTCGGCCAGATAAACCGACCCCATCCCGCCGCCGCCGATGCGCCGCACGATCTTGTAGCGGTCGGCCAACAACGTACCGGGCGGAAGTTGTATGCCTGCCGTGTTATTGCCGGATGCGTTCATACTCAGGTGTGACGTTCGCCCATCTCCTGTTACAACCCCCGTTCCAAACAACTGGGACGGCGGCGGCGCTGCTGCCAACTCTTGGGGCCATCCGCATTCGCCGCAAAACGGATCACCGGGTGTGGTGGGCTGGCCACATTCGGGACAGAATGGCATAACCAAATCTAAGCAGTTAGAAGCTCAATACTGAAAGCCGAAAGCAAGGTTGCTGTTCCGCCAAGATCCAACACCATGGCACCGTGGCACCGTGGCACCGTGGCACCGTGGCGCGACTCTCAGTTATTAAGGACAAATTTCAAAAACGTTTTTCCCACGATAATCTCGTCATTGTTTTTCAGTGGCTGTTTATTTCCCGGCAGCAAGCGCGCCCCGCGATTGACGAAAGTGCCGTTCGTGCTGCCCAGGTCTTCGATGGTGAATTGACTGTTCAACCACTGAATGCGCGCGTGGCGCCGCGAGACTTTCGCTTCGGGATCATCCTGGTCTAAATCCACATCCGGGAAGATGCCGCCATCCGCATCCCAGCGTCCGATCAGAGCCTCGTCGCCGGTCAGCGCAAACTCTTTGCCGAGTTTGCCGCCGCGTTGAATCACCAATTTGGCGCGTACCATAGACGTTTCCTCTGCCACTGAAACTGAGGTCGCATGCAAAGCCCCAGTCGGGCCTTTGACCACGCTGGTCACATTGAGCGCACTGTTGACGGCTGTCTGATTACCCATATTCGCCGGATTGCCCCGGGCGGACAGCAGATTCGGCGGCGTTGCGCGCGCCGGCGGGACGCTCGATACCACCGGCGCAGCAGGCGCGGCTTTGGGAGGCGGCGCGGTGTATGGCGTCGCCGGTTTCGGCGTCACACTGTCGCGCACGAAACTGGGCGGCGGCGGCGGCACGAATTGCGGCGGCGCGGGTGCAGCAGGCGGTTGCGCCGGCACCGCGCGTACCGAGGCGGCGGCACTCAATTTTGCCCCACACTCGTCACAATACTCCGAACCATCCAGATTGTCGGTGCTGCATTGCTGGCATCTGATCATAGCTCTGTTGCCTCCGCTTCAAGGCAATTGCATCTTCGGTGAATGCCTGGGTTTGAATGCCCGGTTGAATTCTATCTTTAGGGTAACTCAAGCCAACGGCTGTGTGGGTCAGTACATCAACAGCTTCGTTCTTTCAGCCTGCTGCCTTGCTCACGTTTGTCAGGCGCCATCAAAGGCGCTGCAACGTGAGGCATTCTACAACGGCTCATTATGCTTATGTCAGAATTGTTTGCAACCGTTCAGTCCGGCAAATTGCTTTGCTTTCCGCGCATCTGTTACCATCCGCCCGCCCGATACCTTCGTTTTCCCATGAGGCCTTTATGCCAAATCGTATCTGCTTGCTGCTGCTTACCGTGACGCTGGCTGTCTCAATGTCTTGCGGGACACGCACGCAAACGCGTGTGCCCAGCGGGACGCCGCCCGCCGGCCTGGATGTCAAACGCATCCGCGAACTGTTGCAACACCTGGCTGGGGCGGACTTGAAACCCGCGCAGGTCGAAATCAAAAGCATCGCGCCCGGCACCGGCAGCGATAACGCCGTCGTCGAAGCGCGCGTCGAAACCGCCTTCCGCTTCCAACGCGCGAACGGCGCGTGGCAAGTGGCCGAAGTGCGTTTGGGCGACCGCCAATGGGAATCGCTCGAATTAGTCGAGACCGCCTTGCGCCACGAAAAAGAACGCCGCACCACCGGCTTGCTCAAACGGCTCGCCGAAGGACTTGAGGCGTACCGCCGCGAGCAAGGCCATTTTATCCCCACCGAAGACATTGGCGTACTGCTCGATTATTTATCACCGCGTTACATCGGCGATCAGTTGCGGTTCGATTGGTGGGGCACACAATTCGTCTATCGCGGCACGGCCACAAGCTATCAATTGCTATCCGCCGGAGCCGACCGCAAGCCCGGCACCAAGGACGACCTCGTCATCGAAAACGGCGCGTTGCGCGCGACGCTCGAATAATAATCACCGGCCAACGCATGCAATACGTCTCTGTCGAAAACCAAAAAACGTTGGACCAAGCCTACCGCCTGACGGTCATCATCGTCTTGGCTTTTTGTTTTACCCCGGTGTTGTTGGTCGTCCTTGGTTATTTCATCGGCGCCAAAGGCGGCGCCATCCGCGCTGCCGAGACCTACCTGTTGGTGACCAAAGTGGCCTATGGCGGCGCCTTGATCGCGGGCTTGGCGGTCGTAGCCCTGCGCCGTTTCTGGCTGAAGTTCTTGCATGGCGGCAAGCGCCCGGTAGCGGCAGTGTTGAACAACCTGCGCATCCTCGCACTGCTCAGTGCCGGCTTGGGCGAAGTGGTGGCGATCATCGGCTTCATCGCCTACTCGTTGTCGGGCGATTATCAATTTTGCTGGCGGCTGGGCGGCGTCGGCTTGCTGCTCATTTTGTATGGCTTTCCGCGCCGCTGGGACTGGGAACGCACGCTCACCCACCACGCGCAAGCCTAAGCGCGCCAGACGTTCACTTGAAGTTCACTTGAAGACGTTGACTGGATTTGAGGAGAAGATGGCTCAGAATGATTTGAAGATGTGCAATACCTGCCGCGCGCTGATTCCGGCGAACGCGCCGCGTTGTGAGATGTGCGGCGCAGAGGGCCATTACGCCGCGCGCGCGGGCGGCACGGAGGGCGAAGCCTTTGGGCTTTTCGCCAATTGGCCGGTGACGACGTTTTTGCTGACGGCCAATGTGCTGATTTACGCGTTGGGATTGCTTTATCAAACGCGGCTCTTAGGACAGGCGGGCGAAGCCCAAAGTTTCTCGCTGACGCCACATCCGTATGTCAACGAAATGTTCGGCTCGTCGCTGCCCAACATCCGGCAAAGCGGCGAATGGTGGCGCTTGCTGGCTTCCTGTTTTCTGCACGGCGGGCCGATTCATTTGCTCTTTAATAGCATGGCCCTGATTCAAGCGGGCCGCCTCGGCGAAGAGGTTTACGGTCGCGCGCAATACATCTGCCTGTATCTGATCACCGGTGTGGCCGGTAATTATCTGGCAATCATGTTCGGCTCGCGCGTCGTCGGCGCCTCGGGCGCCATCTTCGGCCTGATTGCGGCGCTGGCAGTGTATGGGTACCGGAATTCTAATAGCAGCTTGCGGCAAGACATGGTGTATTGGTTGCTGTACGGCCTGGCGATGAGTTTCTTCCCCGGCATCAGCATGGCCGCCCACGCCGGCGGCGCGGTGGCGGGCGCGGCGCTGGCGTTCGTGCTGCAAGACCAGGAGCATTTGCGCCAAAGCTTCACGCGCACACGCCTCGCGCAAGCGCTGGGCGCTGTAGCTTGCTTATTGATTCTGGCCACCGGCGTCAGCGCCGTGCGCAATGTGTTGCGGCAAAGCGAAGCCTTGCGCGTGGCCACCGCCGCCGAACGTGTTTACACCGTCTGGCTGAACCATCTGCGTCTGAACAAGCTGCTGGCGGGTGCGCAATTGCGCCAAGCGACGCCCGATGTCAGCGCCGCTGAGCTTCCCAGCTTGGCCACTTTCGCCAAGCAATTGGATCAAACACAGAAGGCGCTGTGCAGTGACATCGGCGCGCTCGAACGGCTGCCCACCAGTGATGAACAAGACTCGCAATTGTATCGCCGCCTGTCCAATCAATTGCGCGCGCGCTGTGATAAACCGGTGGCGCTCTCACTCAACGGCAGCGAAGCAGAGTTGAAAGCAAGCCTGGCCGCGTTGCAAAAACAAACCGCCAACGTGTCTGAACTCGATCAAACCATGCAGGAATACGAACGCTGGCTGGGCGATAAAGCCGTGAGCTTGGGCGTGCCGTTGACTGAACTGAAACCGCGCATACGGAACGCGCCCAGCGAGCAAGTTGAAGCGCCTGACGCCAAACAGTAAACGCTACGTGTCCAAGTTGAGGATTATGTTGAAGCTGAACCAAAACCTGACGGCTACTTCGCGTGCCCTATTCATAGTGCTTGCGCTCAGCCTGCTCCTCAACGGCCTCGCCTTTGCACAAGGCAGCCCGCCGCCGCCCGCGCCCGCCACTGCTCCAACTGTCACGCAACGCAACACCAACGACAATCCGCGCCAACAGGCCTTTCTACGTTTTATGGAAGCGCGCCGCCTAAAGGCCGAGGCCTTCCGCCTGCGCGGCGACGCCAAGCTGATTGACCAGGCCATCGAGGCTTACCGCGACACCATCTGGCTCGACCCGCAAGCCGCCGAGCCGCGCGTTGACCTGGGCGAACTCTATCTTTTCGCCAAGGGCGATCAGCGCTCCGCCGAACGCGAGGCCGTCGAAGCCATCAAACGCGACGCCAATTGCGCCGGCGCGCATCTGCTGTTGGCGCGCCTGTCCATCGCGGTCATCAAACTCGACAACCAGAGCCAGCAACAAGTCGCCACGCAACTCGAACGCGCCACGCGCGCATACGAAACCGTCGTCAAACTCGATTCCAACAGCGCCGAAGCCTGGGCCCTGTTGGCCGAGTTGTACGGCATGAAAAGCGACGCGGCCAAACAACTGCACGCGCTGGAACGCTGGGCCAGTGCGCCGCTGCCCAGCGATCAGAACTTTTATTACTGGCTCTCCAACACCGAACTCACGCCCGACCGTGCGTTCGCCCAGTTGTCGCAGGCCTATTTGCGCGAGGGCCGCAACCGTGAGGCCCTGGATGCCGCGCGGCGCGCTTACGAATTCGATCCCGAAAACAACGACTACGGCCGCAACCTGATTTCGGCCATCCGCGCCGCCCACAAGATTGACGACGAATTGAAGCTGTATGCGCGGCTTTTCAAAACTGCGCCCAGCGCCACGTTGGAAATCGGTTACGGCACGGCGTTGCTGCGCGCCGGCAAATACGCCGAGGCCGTTGAAAAGCTGCGCGAACGCGCCAAAGGCGAGAACGCCAATGCCAACTTGATTGAGTTGCTGGCCACCGCGCAACGCCGCGCCGGACAACGCGCCGCCGCTGTCGAAACGCTCAAAGCCGGACTCACACGCGCCGAAGCGAATGCGCGGCCGAGCCTGTTGCTCGACCTCGCCGACACCTACGAAGAATTGGGCCGCACCGAGGACGCTCTGGCGCAATACGACCAACTGTACGAAACGCTGACCGCCAAGGGCCCCATCAACGAACAAAGCGCCGCCCTGTTCAACCACGTCGTCGGCAAGCTGGCGCGCCTGCTGCGCCGCAGCGGCAACCAGTCCAAGCTGCAAGCCTTGTTCACACGCGCGCGCCGCGCCATTGACGAACAGAATCCGCTGATCGAAACGCTCACCATCGAAAGCCTGCGCGAAGAAGGCAAACGTCGCGAAGCCCTAGAGATGACGCGCGCCACCATCCGCCGCGCGCCCGCAGACCGCCGCCTGCGCCTGACCGAAGTGCTGATCCTGAACGATCTGAAAAGCTACAAAGAAAGCGCCGACTTGTTGCGCAACATGCTCACCGGCCAGCCCGAACGCGCCGCCGAGGACTCAAACGTGCACTTGATCCTCAGCAACGTGCAGATGCAAGCCGGCCAGTTGAAAGACGCCGAAACCTCCGCGCGCAAAGCCCTCGAACTCAGCCCCGGCGATACCGACGCACAGTTGCAACTGAGCGCGGTGCTCGACCGCGCCAAACAGCACGACGCAGCCGAAAAGATTCTGCGCGAGTTGCTCGAACGCGAACCCGACAACGCCACCGCGCTGAATAACCTCGGCTACTTCCTGGCCGAACGCGGGCAACGCCTGCCCGAAGCGCTCGCGTTGATCGAACGCGCCGTCGCCATCGAACCGCTCAACGGCAGCTTCCTGGACAGTCTTGGCTGGACGCAGTTCAAATTGGGCAATGCCGAAAAGGCGCGTGAGTCTTTGGAAAAAGCCCTCACGCAAACGCGCCGCAACCCAACCCTGCACGAACACCTGGGCGATGTGCTGCACAAACTCGGCAAACTGGCCGACGCCCGGCGCAATTGGGAAAAGGCGCTGGAATACACATTGGAAGCAGACGAGACGGCGCGGTTGAAAGGCAAATTGAAAGACGCGCATTAACGCCGGGGGACGCGGTGAAACAGCCAGCAGCCAAAGACACGGCCGCTCAAACCGAGCAGGACAATGGCTGGAAGGAGATGCTTGATGCTTTCTTTCAAAGCTTCGTGGCGTTCTTCTTCCCGCTGATTTACGCCGACATTGATTGGGCGCGCGGCTACGAATTCCTCGACAAGGAACTCGCCAAACTGGGCCGCGCGCACGCGGGCGGCAAACGCCTAGCCGACAAACTGGTCAAGGTCTGGCTGAAAGACGGGCGCGAGGCCTGGCTGCTGATTCACCTGGAAATTCAGGGCCGCCCCGAAAAGCTCTTCAACCGGCGGACGTATATTTACAACTACCGCATCTTCGACCGCTACGGTTGCGAGGTCATCAGCCTGGTCATCTTGACCGGGGGCGGCGGTGCGCGCGTGGGCCGCTACGAAGTCGCGCGTTGGGGCTTCCGGCTGCTCTGCGAATTTCCGGTCGCGCGTATCACCGACTATCGCGGGCGCGAGGACGAATTGCTGGCGAGTCAGAATCCCTTTGCGTGGGTGGTGCTGGCGCAGTTGAAGATGTTGGAGGCCAAAAGCAACGCGCAAAAGAAGCTGGCGGCAAAGCGGGAGTTGTTGCGCGGGTTGTTGCGCGGCGGTGCCGCTAAGCAGTATATCAACGGCTTGTTGCGGTTTATTGATTGGGTGATGGTGTTGCCGGTAGAGTTGGAGCAGCAACTGGATTACGAACTCAAAGAGGAGGGAACGAAGATGCCATTTATGACAAGTTGGGAACGCCGCGGATTAGCCCGAGGCAAGCAGGAAGGCAAGCAGGAACTTGTGCTGGAGCAGTTGACGCGCAAGTTCGGTGGGCTGGATGAAGAAGTGCAGGCACGATTGACACAACTGCCAGAGGCGAAGTTGCAGCAGTTGGGTACGGACTTGATAGATTTCAGCGAGCCGCAAGACTTGGAAAAATGGTGGCGGCGGCATGTGCGGGTACGCGAGCGCGCCGCCAGTAAAAACGGGCGCACGCACTGAACGCGCGGTGACTGACGCTCGCGAACAGCTTCAACCTGAATCTGATGAGGCGAAGAAAATGCCGGACGTGATGAGTTGGGAGCAGCAAGCCTATACGCGCGGTTTGCGCGCGGGTTGGGAAGAAGGCTGGCAAGCTGGGCAACACGAAGGGATGACGCAGGTGGTGCTACGCCAGTTGACGTTTAGGTTTGGCAAGCTCGACCAGGAAACACGGGAAGAAATCGAAGACTTTGCGCTAGCGCCGTTGGCCGACCTGGCTGAAGCGCTCCAGTGTTTTGCGGTGCCGGGCGATTTGCGGTTGTGGCTGAATAGACGAATCATCATGGTGGTATTGCTCCTGGGGTCGCTCCGCCGCCAACTCGGAAAACTTGAGCCGGAAACAGAAGCGAAGATTGACCGCTTGTCCATGACACAAAGGCATAAGTTGCGCGAGGCAATGGCAGTTTTCACCGCGCAGCAGGATTTGAAGCAATGGCTGCGGCGGCGTCTGCGGGTACGCAAACGAGCCACGGCAGCGCGACTTGAGCCGGGGCGCACGCAGTGAAACCGCGAACCTAAAGATGACGATCACGCTTCCATCATTCGCCAAAATCAACTGGACGCTCGAAGTGCTGGGCAACCGGCCCGACGGTTATCACGAATTGCGCACCTTGCTGCAAACGCTCAGCGTGGGTGATGAGCTAACGTTTGAATTACTCGAACGCGGCATCGAGTTGCATAGCACCCACCCTGAATTGCCGCTGGACGAAACCAATCTGATTCAGCGTGCCGCGCGTGCGCTGGCAGAATTCACCGGTTGCCCCAAAGGCGTGCGCGTCACGATCAACAAACAATTGCCAATGGCGGCGGGCTTGGGCGGCGGCAGCAGCAATGCGGCGGTCACGTTATTGGCCTTGCTCAAGCTTTGGGATTTGCAGATCGAACCGCGCGACTTGTTTCGCTTAGGCGCGCAGTTGGGCGCGGATGTGCCATTCTTTTTCATCGGTGGCACCTGCATTGGCGTGGGGCGCGGCGACGAGGTTTATCCGACCGAAGAGATCGAAGCTGAACACTTGTTGCTGGTCAACGCGGGCATCGCCATGCCGACGCGCGAAGTCTATGGCAACCTGCCGCTTGAGTTGACAAAGCCAGGCGCCGTCACTAATATCCCCGCTTCTTTGTGGGCGGCTTATGACGCCATGAGCAATAGGCAAGCCCCTTCCGGCACGTTTTCACTGGTACTGCGCAATGATTTGGAAGCGCCCGTGCTGGCGCGCCATCCGTTGCTGGCTGAGATCAAGCAGCGGTTGTTGGCAAACGGCGCGCGCGGGGCGTTGATGTCGGGCAGCGGCTCGACAGTATTTGCGCTCTTTGACAGTGAGGCGGCACGCTCTGCCGCGCAACAGGACTTACGCGCAGAAGGTTGGTGGTGCGCCCCCGCGCGCACGCTGAACCGTAGCGAGTACGGCCGGGCTTTGCAGTTGACCTAAGCGCCTAACGAACTGGGCTTGCGCTTGCCAAGCGCGTGACTGACCGGTATTCTCACCGGCGTTCAAACGCTGCACAATTTTGAAACAGTTTTTGCTGGGGAGTCGCCAAGTGGTAAGGCAGCGGCCTTTGGAGCCGCCATTCGAAGGTTCGAATCCTTCCTCCCCAGCCATTCTTTTGTGTGGACACAGTCTGGGGGCCAACCGCAAAAAGGCGCAAAAAACGCAAAACGTCTTGCCAGGTTTTGGTTCTTTTGTGGCCTTTGTGTTTTTTTGCGGCGGGCAAGTTGATCTCAAATTTAAGGGGAGAAGCTTGAAGAGCTTACAGATATTCTCCGGCAACGCCCATCGCTCGTTGGCTGAAGAGATCTGCCAATATCTGGAATTGCCGCTCGGTACCGCAAATACGACGCGGTTTCCCGACGGCGAGTTCAATTTCCAGATTCTCGAAAACGTGCGGGGCAGCGATGTCTTCGTTGTGCAACCGACTTGTCCGCCGGTGGACGCCAATTTGATGGAGTTGCTGATTATGACGGACGCCTTCCGGCGCTCATCGGCGGATCGCATCACGGCGGTGATTCCTTATTACGGTTACGGGCGCGGCGACAAGAAGGACAAACCGCGCATCCCGATTTCGGCGAAGCTGGTCGCCAATCTGCTGACGACGGCGGGCATCAATCGCATCCTGACGATTGATCTGCACGCGCCGCAGATTCAAGGTTTCTTTGATATTCCGGTGGATCACCTGTTCGCCGCGCCGCTGATGATCAAATACTTCGCCGAACATCCGATCGAAGATTTGATCGTGGTGGCGCCTGACCCGGGCGGAGCCGAACGCGCGCGGGCTTATGCCAAGCGGCTAAACGCCGATTTCGCCATTGTGGACAAACGGCGCGACAAATCGCAGCCGGGTCACGCCGAAGCGCAAGTGATGCATGTCGTCGGCAACGTCGAAGGCCGCAACGCGCTGATCGTTGACGATATGGTGGACTCCGGCGGCACGCTGACCAAGGTCGCCGATGCGCTGGCGAAAAAAGGGGCCAAGCGCGTCTTGACCAGTTGCGTGCACGCGGTGCTGTCAGGCAATGCGCTTGAACGCATTGAAAAATCGCCGCTCGAAAAAGTGGTCATCACTAATACCATGCCGCGCCAAGCGGCTTGCGCCACGCCACTGTTTGAATGCTTGAGCGTCGCGCCGATGTTGGCTGAGGCGATCCGTTCGATTCACGAAGAGTCATCGGTGAGCCGCCTGTTTATCTGATTATTTGATGCGGTGTCAGTAGCCCGACCGTGAGGGAGGGCTGGCATCGCAACCAAGCCCTCCCCCACGGTCGGGCTACTGACACCTATCTTAAGCTGAGATTGCAAGTGGAGTTTACGTCATGAGTTTTGCTACGGACCTTTCATTGAATGCGCAAGCGCGCACCGCAGGCAGCAAAAATGCCGCGCGCCGGGTGCGCGCGAACGGGGAGATTCCCCTGACGGTTTATGGCGGCGGCGAGCCCGCCAGCGGCACGGTCAACAAACGCGAACTGGGCGCTTTTTTGCGCGCGAACGGCCGCAACAAGATTTTCAATTTGAACCTGGAGGGCGCGGCCACGGCGGTCAAGATTACCGAAATGCAACTCGACCCGATCAAGGGCGTGCTGATCCATCTCGATCTGATGCGCGTCTCGATGACTGAAAAGTCAGAGTTCGACGTGCCGGTCAAGATCGTCGGCGAGTCCGAAGGCGTCAAGCTCTTCAGCGGTATTCTCGACTTCCAGACGCACACGATCCGCGTGCGCTGTCTGCCTGCCGACCTGCCCGAAGTCATCGAGGTGGACGTGTCCAAACTCGGTCTCGGCGGCCACATCGAAGTCAAAGACTTGCGGCTGGGCGACGCGGTCGAAGTTCGCACACGCGCCGAACAGACCATCGTCACCTGCGTCGCGCCGGTCGCTGAAGAGCCGGTCGCGGTCGAAGCCGTCGCAGTGGCCGAACCTGAAGTCATTAAGAAGGGCAAGGGCGACGAGAAAGAGAAAGAGAAAGAGAAGAAGTAACCTGAATATGGAATGCGGAAGGCAGAGTGCGGAATTGATCGCCACACTTTATTCCGCGTTCCGCGTTCCGCCTTCCGCAATCGTATGTGGTTAGTCATTGGCCTGGGCAATCCCGGCGAGCAGTACGAATGGACGCGCCACAACGCCGGTTTCATGGTCATTGACGAACTGGCGCGCCGCAGCGGACAAACCGTCCGCATCAAAGAATGCCAGGCGCTCACCGCACGCGCGCGCATCGGCAATGTTGAAGCGCTGCTGGTCAAGCCGCAAACATTCATGAATCTGAGCGGCGTGGCGGTGGCCCAATTGAAAACCAAATACGAAGTCGCGGAGGCCGCCGGCATTCTGGCTGTCACGGATGATTTCGCACTGCCTTTCGGCAAGTTGCGCATCCGGCCCGGTGGCAGCGCGGGCGGGCACAACGGCCTGAAATCGTTGATCGCCAAGCTCAACACTCAAACGTTTCCACGTGTGCGCCTGGGCATCGCGCCTGAGCATCCGCTGGCCAATTCCGCCGATTTCGTCCTGGCCGAGTTTTCGCGCCAAGAACGCGCGGCGCTCATCGCAATAATTGAGCAGGCGGCGGATGCCGTCGAAGTTCTTTTGACAAAGGGCATCGCGGAAGCGATGAACAAATATAACTGACTGAAGGATGAAGGGTGAGGGATGAGGGATGAGGGATGAGGGATGAACTTGCCGCCGTGCAACAT
>JANOWX010000429.1:0-11316 GCA_031418175.1 Acidobacteriota bacterium
GCCTGAATTCGGTTATCAAAATTGGCAGCCGCAAGGGAAATGAATTTGTCCGGAGGCGGTTTCGTTAAACACAATTTGGGATATGTCTTTGCTGGCGTCTTACTCATTGCAGCGGTCGAATTCATAGCACGTGGACCTGCACGTGCCGAGGATAGTTCGTTTGATTGGGTAACGCCTTACTTTTCGACAAAAGCTTGGCTACAGGGCAGCAACCCTTATGATCACAATCTACTTGAGCAATTGCAGCAGAATGAAGGTGATGTCCCACAATTTATCCCGCTCAAGAATTACTATCCTTCAGCCTATCCCCCTACGACTTTTGTCATCCTTGCCCCGTTAAACTGGCTATCGTGGAAACAGGCAAGGCAACTCCTTCTGGTCATTAACTTAATAGCAACAATTGCGACATTAGTTGCACTTGCAGGTTTGGGCGGATTCAAGCGAACCGAGTGGCGATCCTATTTACTGTGGTGTTTTGGATTGGGCTTCGCTCCATTCCACTCTGGGATTGCCCACGGCAATTTAATCATTCTCTCCGTTACCTGCGTTGCCTTGGCTGTGTGGGCGGCGGCGCGACAGAAAGAGGTATGTGCCGGGGGGTTGTTAGCCGTTGCCATTGCGCTCAAACCACAAATTGGCGCGATGATCTGGTTGGCTTATGCTTTCCAGCGACGTTGGCGAATGTGCACAATCACAGCAGTCGTCTGGGTGTTGGTCGCTGTAGTAGCAGTCTGGCAACTCGAAAAGAATAATGTAGAGTGGCTGCGCGGTTGGGCGAACAATACTGTCGAGTTCACAGCCACTGGCAGTAGCAACGATCCAACCTCTGCAAATCGACTTCGCCACGACTTAATTAATCTTCAACGATTATTGCACGCATTGATTGATACTAGCAGGGAAAAAGTCAACGCGTTGACATATGGCTTCATAAGTTGCCTACTCATGGTCTATGTATTGCTGCATCAGCGGCTGCGAACGCGGAAAGATGAGTTGCTATCTATCAGCGCATTAGCTGTCATTGGTTTGCTACCTGTTTATCATCGCTTTTACGATGCCACGCTATTGATGCTACCGCTAGCTTGGAGTTTGACAGCGTGGTATGGCCATTTGCGCATCTCGGCCCGTCTGACACTCGCCTTGATCTTGCCCTTTTTATTTCCAGCTCCAGCGATGTTCTATCAGCTTTTGGTGCGGGGGTATATACCGCGCGCGTGGGCGGAAACGTGGTGGTGGAACGCATTACTGATGTCGCACCAAGTATGGCTACTTTTGCTACTGGCGTTGAGCCTGCTTTATGCGCTGAAGCGAAGCTCGAAGTATGGCGACCTGCCTGCCGCCGTGTCGGCGCATTGAAGTTGTTACCGTGTTTCACGTATTGATAAATGCTCTTGCTTCAACGGCTGGCGGCGGTGTTACCTATTTACGGAATCTCCTGCCGAGGCTGGAACAGCACGGAGCGGATTGTTGTTACTACGTGTTAGTTCCTCCAGAGCATTTGGCCGATTACATTGGACTGGCAAATGCACGGGTTCGCATTGAAACCATCGCAATTCGCGGCGGGCTGTTAAGACGTTGTTGGTGGGAACAGACTGCCTTGAGTCGTGTGCTCAAAGAGCAGGGGATTGCCACTTTGGTTTCGTTAGGCAATTTCGCGTTGTTCGCAGCGCCTGTGCCGCAAGTGTTATTCAATCGAAATGCGCTTTATTTTTCGCCTGAATTTACCCGTGATCTGTGGGCGCGCGGCGCATATGCTGCCTGGTTTGCGCACAAAATAAAAAGCCGGCTGGCCAGGTTCTCAATCAAACAGGCGACCCTCAACGTCGCGCCGTCTGCCGCATTGCTTAATCAGCTTCAACTCACGGTGCATGCGCCAGCCAGCCGATTCGCCGTACTGCCGTTCGGATTCGATCAGGAACAATTCACCGCCAACCCAAAACCATTAGCGGCGCAGTTGTTTGAGAAGCTCACTCTTCAGCCGAATTGCCGCCGCTTGCTGTACGTCAGCCACTACAACTACTTCCGAAATTTCGAAACATTATTGCGTGCTTTGCCGGAATTGAAGCGCACTTTGCGTGAGCGTGCCGGTTTGCAGTTGCAACTCGTCTTGACGACTGATTTGAAACCGGGCGCGGTTTATGGCGGATATGACGCCACGGCTGCGGCAGCGTTGATTGACCAGTTGGGCATGCGCGCTGACATTGCAATGCTGGGCAGCGTGCCTCACGAACAATTGCACCAACTTTACCGCTTGTGTGATGCCTATGTTTGTCCGTCTTATGCCGAAAGCTTCGGGCACCCGTTGGTTGAGGCGATGGCGATGAGCTTGCCGGTGGCGGCGGCTGATTTGCCTGTACACCGGGAAATGTGCGGTGCGGCGGCGGTTTATTTTGACGTGTTTGACGAACAAGCGCTGGCTGAACAATGCGCGCGCGTGCTGACCGATACGCAATTGCAGGCAGAGTTACGCGAGAGTGGCATGCAGCGCAGTAAAGAATTTTCTTGGGACAAACATTGTCAGCAGTTGGTTGAATTGATTCGGAGTTGTGTTACGTGAACAAGCTTTCAGTCTCAGTCATCGTGCCGGTCAAAAACGAAGAGCGCAACCTAACTGCCTGTCTGGCCAGTGTGGCCTGGGCGGATGAGGTTTGGGTGGTGGATTCGGGCAGTACGGATCGAACGGTTGAATTGGCGAGGCAGCTCGGCGCACAGGTCGCGCAGTTTGAATATCCTGGCGGGTTCCCGAAGAAAAAGAACTGGGCGCTGACTAACTTGCCTTTGCGCAATGAATGGGTGTTGTTACTCGATGCCGATGAGCGCGTGACGTCGGAATTGGAGACTGAAATCCGTGAGTTATTCAAGCAGGGCGATTTGGCCGACGGATATTACGTCAACCGCAAGCTGATTTTTCTGGGACGTTGGATCAAGCATTGCGGCTGGTATCCAAGCTGGAATTTGCGGCTGTTCAAACACCGGTTGGGCCGTTATGAAAAGCTGGACGCCGAAGATGTCGAGCAGGCGGGGGATGTCGAAGTGCACGAGCACGTCGTGCTGGATGGGCGCGCGGCTTATCTGAAACACGATCTGTTGCATGAAGATTTCAAAAGCATCTTTCATTTTGTCGAACGGCATAATCGTTACTCGAATTGGGAGGCGCGCGTATACGCCAATTTCGCGCGCGGACAACGTGGCGAAAGTAACATCGGCGCAGCGTTGTTCGGCTCGCCCCTGGTACGCAAGCGGTTTATCAAACATTGCTGGGCGCGATTGCCATTCCGCCCGCTACTGCGATTTGTGTGGATGTATGTTTTCCGGCTCGGCTTTTTGGACGGGAAGCCCGGCTTGATCTTTTGCATGTTGATGACGATGCACGAGGCAGTGATTGGGGCGAAACTGTATGAGCGCGAGTTACAGGCCGCCCAAGCTGAGTTACAGCGAGCCGGTAACAAAGTCGAGACAGCGTTGGAGCGCTGAAGCATTTTATGTGCGGGGTTTGCGGCATCGTGGGAACAAGCGAGCACGACGTGATCGAGCGGATGACGCTGAGCCTGACGCATCGCGGGCCAGATGATGACGGCGTTGCGCTATTCCCACGGCACAAATTGGCGTTGGGCCATCGGCGCTTGAGCGTAATTGACTTGTCCCCAAAGGGCCGACAGCCGATGAGTAACGAAGACGGCACCGTTTGGCTCAGCTTCAACGGCGAGATTTATAACTTCCGTGAGTTAAAAGCTGGACTCGACCCTGCGCGGCATCGGTTTGCATCAGAGACAGATTGCGAAGTTATTTTGCATTTGTATGAGGAGCGCGGCGCGGCGGCTTTTAAGGCGCTGAACGGAATGTTTGCGCTGGCGCTGTATGACGCTGAACGCGGGCGATTGTTTCTGGTACGCGATCAATTGGGCGTCAAACCGCTCTATTACACTGAAGCTGGCGGCAAGCTGATCTTCGGTTCTGAGATCAAGGCCATACTCGCGGCGGAGGCCTTCACGCCGGAGGTGGATTGGCAGGCTGCGCGCGATTTCTTTTCGTTCCTGTTTGTGCCCGCGCCGCAAACGATTTGGCGCGGCGTCTTTCAACTGCCGCCCGCGCACTGGCTGGAATACGACCTGCGCGGGCGGCGCATCGTGCGGATTGAGCGCTATTGGCAGCCCGTCGTGGCGGGCACTCAAACAGTTAAACAAGATGCTGGCGAGTTACGCGCAGAGTTACGCAGCCTGCTGACTGACGCGGTGACGCAACAGATGGTGAGCGATGTGCCGTTGGGTGCTTTCCTGTCGGGCGGAGTTGATTCAAACATCATCGTTGGCTTAATGGCGGGTCAGGCGCGGCAACCGGTCAAGACATTTACCGTCCTGTTTGAAGGCGCGGGGTTGGATTATTACGACGAGCGTGTGGAAGCCCGGCGCATCGCGGATAAGTTCGGGACTGAGCATCACGAATTGCCGATTGATTTATCGCATCCGGAAGAAATGCTTGAGTTAGTCGAGCATTTCGATCAGCCGTTTGGTAACACAACGTTTTATCTAACTTATTTATTGTCGCGTTACACCCGCGAACACGTAAAGGTGGCGTTATCTGGCGCAGGCGGCGATGAGTTATTTGCGGGCTATCCGCGTTACCGTGCGGTGCAGGCGGCGCGCTGGTTGCGGTTCTTACCGCGAGCCGCCGCGCGCGCCGGTTTGGCCGCTTTGGAGCGGTGGCCGGACAGTTTCACCGATCGGCGATTGCATCGTGTGCGCGCTTTGCTGGCCGGCTTGGATGGCGATGAGGCGACGCAGTATTTGCAATGGGTTTATTACCTAAATGAAGAGCGCAAGGCGCAGTTGCTAAAGCCGCGCGCTAGCGGAATGCGTCCGGCGGCGCGTGTGTTGGCTGAACATCTGCGCGAGATGCCGCGTGAATTGGGGGCTGGAAACCGCTTTTCGCTGCTGGATGTCGAGACGTTTTTGCCGGATAACCTGTTGGAGTATTCGGACAAGATGAGCATGGCCTGGGCGCTGGAATTGCGCGTGCCGTACCTTGATCCGCGCTTGGTGGAGTTTGCTTTCCGCGTACCATTTGCAATGAAGCTAAACCGGCGCGGCAGCAAGGTGATCTTGCGGGAAACGTTTGCAGATTTGATTCCGGCAGAGCATCAACACGCGCCGAAAAAGGGCTTCAATGTGCCGCTGGGAAATTGGATGCGCACGAAACTGGATCGTTATTTCGATGAGTTGTTGCCGCGCGGTTATGTCGAGCGCGAAGGCATTTTCAATTACGACTACATTCAGTTACTGCGCGCAGAGCATCAACGCGGACAGCGTGACAATGGCTATGAACTATTTGCAATTCTGATCTTCGATACGTGGTACCGGAAGTATGTTACCGGGACATTGCCACTGAAGTTTCAGACCTCAGACTTCAAGCCTCAGACTTCAGACCTGCAATTGCGGACGGCCATTACTCCTTGAATCGGCTTGCGGGTCGCTGTGGCGGTCTCCCGCGTTCCTGACCCCTTCGAATCCAATCCAATCCAGACAAGTCGGCCAGACAAGCCAGCCAGACCAGCCAGATTCTGGCGGCAGGCTGTGCGCAAAAAATTATTTTTCAGCGGCTGACACTTTTTGACGCTGAATTTTCGCTGTACCGGGTGCAGGCGGAAATCCGCTGAGCACAACTGCGTTGACTGGAGGGAGCTGCGAGCGATGAAAGCAACAATTCGGCAGGCAGCAACAGAAGCCCTGACGCTTCCCGCGGCGCACGGCATCACGAAACTGCTGCAAGCGTGGTGCGCGGGCGATCAATCGGCGTTGGACAAATTGATCCCGCTGGTCGAAGCGGAATTGCGCCGGTTGGCCCGTGGGTATATGCGGCGTGAGCGGTCCGGCCACACGTTGCAGACCTCGGCGCTGATTGACGAGGCCTATCTGCGTTTGGTTGACGTCAAGCCGCAGCACTTCGGCGGGCGCGCGGAGTTCTTTGCGCTCTCGTCGCAACTGATGCGGCGCATTCTGGTGGATTTTGCGCGTGACCGTTTGCGCGGCGCGCGCGCGGGCGCAGCGCGCCAAATGGTTTCGCTCGACGAGGCGGCGACGATCGCGCGCGAGCGTCCCGCTGACCTGGTGGCGCTGGATGATGCGCTGCGTGATTTGGCCGCTTTCGATCCGCGCAAGAGCCGCGTGGTTGAATTGCGCTATTTCGGCGGGCTGACTGAGGAAGAGGTAGCAACCGTACTCGCGATCTCGTTGAGCACGGTCAAGAAAGATTGGAAGGCGGCCAAGACCTGGCTGTACCGCGAACTGAGCAAGGAAGCGAAATGAATCCTGAACGGCAGCGGCAAATTATGCGTGTGCTGGAAGCGGCGCAGGAGTTGGCGGCTGGCGCGCGTCCCGCCTTTTTGGATGAGGCCTGCGCGGGCGATCAGACGTTGCGGCGCGAGGTCGAATCGTTGCTGGCAGCGGACGGCAAGGCGAGCCGCTTTATGGCCGGGCCAGCGTTGCAAGACGCCGCCAAACTGCTGGCGGAACAGGCGACGTTGCTGGATGACGCGAACGCGGCGGGCGATCCTTACGCGACGACCACACCGGGGATGCCGGGCGTTCCGCTTGCGCCGGGCGTGATGTTGGATGGGCGGTATTTGATCGAGCGGGAATTGGGGCGCGGCGGCATCGGCGTGGTGTTTCTGGCGCGGGATCGGCGCTTGCACGACCGGCCCGTCGTCGTCAAAGCCCTGTTGGAAACGCGGCTGAACGGCGAAGCGCGCGCCTGGTTCGAGAAGAAGTTCCGCGATGAGGTCAACGCCCTCGCCCGCATCGAAGACCCCGGCGTCGTTCATCCGATTGACGCCGGCCAATTGGCGAATGGCCGGGCGTATTTGGTGATGGAATACGTAGAAGGCCAGCCGTTGGGCAAAATCATCGCTCCCAGCGGATTGGCGTTGC
The DNA here is from genome assembly GCA_031418175.1 of Acidobacteriota bacterium. Taxonomy (GTDB): domain Bacteria; phylum Acidobacteriota; class Blastocatellia; order RBC074; family RBC074; genus JACPYM01. The sequence goes on from JANOWX010000429.1 coordinate 6,921, forward strand.
CGCGCGTTGCCCGGTTGTTGCGGCAGATTGCGCGGGCGTTGGCCGCCGCGCACGCCAAGGGCATCGTTCACCGCGATCTGACGCCGAATAACATTCTGCTGCAAAATCCGGGTGAAGCGGAGCAAATCAAGCTGATTGATTTCGGCTTGGCGACGGTGCGCGAGGCACTGGCCGCCAGCCGTCCGCTGACGACGATGGTCGCGGGCACGCCGCCTTACATGGCCCCGGAGCAGATGCGCGGCGCGCCGGAAAAAGCCAGCGACATTTACGCGCTGGGCGTGCTGGCTTATCAACTGGTGACGGGGCGGTTGCCGTTCGCGGGCAAATCGCTGATTGAGATTGCGGCGGCGCAGCAGGCCGGGATTCAAACGCTGCCGTGCGCGTTGCGGCCCGACTTGCCGTTGCAGGCCGAAGCGGCGATTTTGCAGGCGCTGGCGCTTGAGCCGGAAGAGCGTTACGCCAGCGCCACCGCGTTCAGCGAAGATTTCCAGCGCGGGTTGGCTGAATCAGGAGATGACCCGTATCAAACCAGCGCGGGCGCGTTGGCAGTAGCGCAATCTGATTCACTGGTTCAACCGGCGTGGCGCGGACGTTGGTGGTGGTTGGGCGGCGGGGTGTTGGCGGCGTTGTTGCTGGGCGCGTTGGCTTGGCACTTTCTACCTACGAATGTTGAGCAAGGCGCGCCCGTCCCTGCGCCAGTGGCATTGCCAGTCGCGGCGGCGCGCACCGTGAGCTATTCGATTTGGCTGCGGCGCGCTGCACGTCCGCGCGATGTTCAAACCATTTTGCCGCGCGACGTGATCGGCAAAGCGGGCGATGACTTCCGCATCAACGTCAGCAGCCCGCAAGCCGGGTATCTTTACCTGCTCAACGAATGGCAGGCGCAACCGCTCGAATACGACGTGATGTTTCCGACGGGCGGTTCGACGGAGGTGCGCGCCGCGCAGGTGTTGCAGATTCCACCGCCGAGCGGCCGGCCCGAAAAGGATTGGTTCTACTTCGATCCTAAAGGGGTGGCCGATAAAATCTGGCTGATTTGGTCGGTCAATGAAGTGCCGGAACTGGAAGCCGTCAAACGTTTGGCGAACGAGAAAGATAAAGGCGAGATCGGCGACCGCGCGCAGGTCGAAGCCGTGCGCCGCTACCTTGCCGAACACGCCGCGAATGCGCCGGCGATTGAAACTGACGAAACAACCAAACAAACAAAGCTCACCGGCAAAGGGCCGGTGCTGGTCGGATTGATTACGTTGAAATATCGTTGACCCTGGGTACGCAGCGCTTCCAGCGTGCGGACTCGGCGTTGGACATAACAATGCCGGAGGGTTTGCCTGCCGGTTCGATGGCGTCCGCTGCCGAGACTGCACGCTGGAAGCGCTGCGTACCCAGGGGCGTACCATAGTCACAAGGAGGAATTATGACCAACCAAATCACTGGGCGAAGCGGGAAAGAAACGGCGCTGCTGACCTTGCTGATCGGCCTGTGCCTCGTCTGCTTCGCCGCGCCGCAACAGGCGCAGGATGATGACGAGGAAGCGCGCCGGTTGCCCAATAAACAATTCCGCGAGGCACGCGCCGCCGCCGCCAAACCGAAACCCGCCAAGCCGTCCGAAAGGATTGCTGAACCAGTGGGCGAGGAATTGATCGGCGTCACCTTTTGGCGCTTGAGTCCGGTTACGGAAGAAAGCCGCCGTCCGTCGTCTGCTCAAGGTGAAGACTCGCGCCTGCTGATTCCGACGAAAAAAGGCGCGCCGCCGCAGCCCTATCACGCCGCGCGCATCGGCGATGACGCGGCGTTTCGCAACGGCGAACTGTTGTGGCTGGGCATCGAAGTCCCGCGCGCCGACGAGAGTTTTGTTTACGTGCTGGATCGTGAGCAGTACGCCGACGGCACGTTGGGCGAGCCGTATCTGATCTTTCCCGCACCGACTATGCCGAAAGATGCCAACGTCGCCAGCGCAGGTCGCATCGTTTACGTCCCCGCGCCCGATGATCCGTTTCCTTACTTCCGTCTCGAACGGAGCAACCAACAGCACATCGCTGAACGGCTCACGATCATCGTCAGCCCGCGCCGCCTGACCTTTCGCGGCGAATGGGAAGAAGTGGACACCGACATCAAACTGTTGCGCGTAGCCACGGCGGAAGCCGCCCGCTGCGACCGCGAATGGTCGGGTAAGACCGAACGGCTGGGCGCGCGCCGCGACTTGAGCGCGGGCATTACGCGGGCGGAACAGGAAGTGCGCGAGACGCGGAAGATGATTCCTGCCAAAGGCGAGAAGCGGCGGTTGCTGCCTGCGGATTTGTTGCCGCACACTATTTATCGCGTGCGGGGCAAAGCGGGACAGCCCGTGTTGGTGAATGTTTCGTTGCGGATTGCGCGGTGAGTTATCTTGGCTGACAAAAGGGGGCTGACGAAAGGGGAATGTATGACTTCACGAACTGGTAAACCAACCGCACTCAAACGGCAAGCGCCGTCGCGTATGAATTATCCCGCGCTGGTCGAAGCGATTGCGCAAGCGCACGCGGCGGCGCAGCGGCAGGCCGCGCAAACGGTCAATCTCACGCTCACGCTGCGCAACTGGCTCATCGGCTATCACATTGTTGAGTACGAGCAGCGCGGGCGCGACCGCGCGGAGTACGGCCAGGGCTTGCTGCAAAAGCTGACGCGCGATTTGCGGCAGCGGCTGGGACGTGGCTTCGGCTGGCGCAATCTGGAAATGTTTCGCCGGTTCTATCTGGCCTACCCAATTTCGCAATCACTGATTGCGAAATTCGGCGTCGCGCTGCCGTCGCCGCCGAGCGTCGCGTTCAAGCCGCTCGATTGGCAGGATGACGAATACTTCGCGCAACTGTTGCGCCGGTTGCCGTGGACGCATTTCATCGAATTGATCCGCCTGGACGATCCGCTCAAGCGTGCGTTTTACGAACTGCAAGCGATGCAACAGCATTGGTCAACGCGCGAACTCAAGCGCCAATTGGGCAGCCTGCTTTACGAACGCATCGGCCTCAGTTACGACCGTGAAGGCGTACTCAAACTGGCGCTGGAAGGCCGTCTCGACGAAACGCCGTCAGAGATAATCCGCGATCCTTACGTCTTCGAGTTTCTGGGCTTGCGGCGTGAGGAGCTTTACACCGAGACGCAGCTTGAGCGGGCGCTGCTCGATCACCTGCAAGAGTTCCTGCTCGAACTCGGCGCGGGTTTCTGTTTTGTCGCACGGCAGCGGCGCGTGACCTTCGACAACGAACACTATTACATTGACCTGCTGCTTTATAACCGGCGGCTGAAGTGTTTGTTCGCCGTTGACCTGATTCTCGGCCACTTCCGGCACGAGTATGCGGGCGCGATGAACTTTTACCTGAACTACCTCAAGGCCGAAGAGACCGAAGCGGGCGAACAGCCGCCCATCGGCCTGCTGCTCTGTTCCGAGAAGAACGAGACGCACGTCGAATACGCGCTCGGCGGACTGAGCAACCGCGTCTTCGTGTCGAAGTATTTGCTGCATCTGCCCAAGCAGGCGGAGTTGGAGGCGTTTGTGCGGCGGACGCGGAAGAAATTGGAAGGGGCGAAATGAAGATGCGCGAACGTTTTGGGCGCTACGGCTGAACCAGTTGCGCGGCTACGTCGGGGGGCAGCGAGACCAGCGCGAAGGCGCACAACTGCTTGTACAGCGACCATCTATCGAGTTAAGGCCAAACTGGGCCAGCCCGTGCTGATTACGGTGCCGTTGCGGATTACGCAATAGTGATGTGTGATCAGTAAAAATAGGCACTGAGCATCTAGCAAACCAATCAATCAGAGGTAGCTAACCAAAGGAGAATCCAAATGAAACGAAATCTATTGACGCTGATAATAACAGTAGTGATGGTCACAGTCTCTTCACGTGCCACAAGCACTGAGACAGCAACCACTTTTTCTACGCCAACAACATCAGCACCAGCTTCGACTGAAAACTCAACTCAACCTCCCCTAAAAAGTGTGAAGAGAGGGTTATATGAGACTAAGATCGTAAAGGTTGAGTGGACGCAAACCCGCACCATCAAAGGCATCTTCATGGGAAAAGCCGATCCTGACGAAGTATTCCTCGTCGTCCATTTAAAAACCAACGATCCTTGTTTTGACGAAGACAAGAATGGGTCTTGCTTCGAGTCTACAATGACGCCCGAACAGAAGGTGATGAAGGCCTGCGGAAAAGTCCGCGTGGCCCCTGATAAGGAAAAAAATGCGGGCCTCGCAGGAGGGAGTGACATCCGCATCTGTAGTTACAACATTCCGAAGAAAGCAACCAGTGTAATGCTGCGGCTTACAGGGTATCCTGAGATTAAGCTGGAGCGTGGCGCTCCGGGTATCGCTCGCCTCAGTAGAACAACCAACTCCGTTCCTCAAAAACAGGGGATGGCTG
>JANOWX010000430.1:0-7909 GCA_031418175.1 Acidobacteriota bacterium
CCTCGTCGTAGGCCGTCTTGTTGAAGTCAGTCAATATCTGACTCATCTGAGACAGCAGCGGACTGGTGCGTGGCGGTGGCAGCGTCCAGCCGTGCAGGTCGAACAAATCATTTTTAGCTTGTAGTTTGACTGCCAGTCCGACGGGAATAGGCGTGCGTTCCGCTCCGCCACACAGTTCGGGCGGATCAAAGACCATTCGCAGATTACGCGCATCCAGATAGCTGCAATCCACCGTTGCGCCGTTGCCAGCCTTCCATTTTTCCAATGCGCGATAAGCATGCACCGCCATCGCCTTTGTGCCGCCGGTATAGTTCAGCCCGACTTGCTTGGCATCGGGAGCATTCCTGATGGCCGCGTTTTTTTTCTCGTCTTCCGAGACACCGATCAGTTTTTTGTAAATGTCGTTGGCGTTAAATTCTTCGACTTGGCATTTGAACACCCGCTCTCCGTTGCTAGCCGGTGGTGCGCTGAAGGCATTTTTGAGCAGCCACTCGCGTAATTTAGCTGCGATGTGGGCAGTGTCTTCTGAATGAACCAGTGTGATTTTTCCCGTTGGTTTAACAAGCAGCTTACCCGCCACGGCATTGGGTAGTGGGTTCTTGCCAATCAGCAAAAACAGATGATCAACTTGGGTTTCAGTAATTGATTGCGACATAAATTATCCATTGCAGTCTGCCGAAAATCCTCGGCGACATAAGTCGGGCTAGTCAAGGCGATAGCGCGCGCATTATGGTTTCGGCAGTTTGAGTCGTAAATCAGTTTCCGCCTGACGTTGGGCAGCTTGAGAAGCGACAACCAAACCACAAATCCCGGCGCTGGCGATGAATTCCTGTACGGGGCCGATACTGATTAACAGCAAGTAGGCCATCACAGTTCTCCTTCTTGTTTTACGAACAGATAGACCTGTCTTGAATAGGTGCGGTCAAAACCGAGAGGAAATAAATTCGGGGCAATCAATCAGGGCAAGTGAAACCATCCGGCGGCTCTTTTGAGAATTATTGCTTACTCTTGGCTCTGTTGTGGATGGTGCTGACGTATGTGGCGCGGTCGGCTTTGTACTACTTATCGGCTGTACCAACGCATCAGCGAGGGCATACTAGGCAAGATGCCTGATGCGGTCAAGGTTGGCGTACGGGAATGCGAGTAAGTGGTCGCTGTCTGAGACGAAATCTGTTTCCGTGGCCTGGCGCGTTAGTCAACGAGTACCAAATTGAACGGCTCGTGCGGATGCTTTGCCACCAACGCTTCGGCGCGGGCTTTTTGCTTGGCATTCGGAATCACACCCGGTTCGCGCCAGTAATTCGCCATCAGATACTCTTTGTCTTTGGTCAACTCGCCGGGCGTTAAGACGGCCCATTCGAAGTTGTGTCCGTGATTGATCGCGTCGGTGGGGCAGGCGTCTACGCAAAAGCCGCAGAGGATGCAGCGACCGTAATCAATCTGATAGACCTTCGCGTAACGATGGTCTTGCGAAATGCGTTCTTCGTAAGGTCGCGGGTCTTCAGCGCCTTCGATGTAAATCGCATCCGCCGGACAAGCCGCCGCGCACAGGAAGCACGATACGCAAAGCTCCTTGCCGTTTTCGTCTACGCCCAAATAGTGTTCGCCGCGAAAGCGCCGGAACATCTGCACCGGTTCTTCGGGATAACTGACCGTATCCTTCTTACCCGGAATGTGACTCAACGTCACGCTCATGCCCTGTGCCGTAGATTTAGCAACGTAAATAACTTCTTTGACCGTATCGAGAATGCCAGAGAGAAAAGACATAATTTAGTTGATTGTCCAGGTTTCGCCGCTGTTAAGCAGTTTTTCGATGCTGCCAGCGCCCTTTTTAGCGATGGCAGTACTCACTTGTTCCGTCAGCATATCTTCATAAGTAGGCCGCTCGACCGCGCGGAAGATACCCACCGGTACGGGAAATTCAGGGAACTGCATGCGGCCTAAGATCATTGCGAGATAGGGTTCGTTGGCATGTTCGTCATGCACGATGACGTCGTCGAGTGATACGCCGTCTTCGCCGCCTTCTTGTCTTATGGACACGACTTCAGGGGCGAGCGTTTGGGGGTTGATGCGAATGCCTTTGGCTTTGTCTTTGCCGATGAGTACGGGCTTGCCGTGTTCGAGATAAAGCATGCGTTCGTCTTTGACTTCGCGGTCGCTGAACGACTTGAAAGCGCCGTCGTTGAAGATGTTGCAGTTCTGATAGACCTCAAGAAAGCCCGAACCTTTATGCTTCGCCAAACGGTCTACCATTGCCGAAAGATGCTTCGGGTCGGTATCCATCGAACGTCCGATGGCGGAAGACGTGTCGGGGCTGGATTTGCTGGCGCCGGATTTGGTAGTACTGTCGGCGTGCGAGACGGGCTTGGGTGAGATTCACGTCGGCGAAGGCGCCTTCGGATGGCGGCGGGCCTTCGTGCTGGCGGGCCTTAGTGCTGGCGAGGGCGAAGACGTTGGTGCTGAGTTGGTGGAAAGTGCCCGCTGAGCAGACGCGCGAGTTGATGGAAGATTTTTACCGCCGCATCCTGCCTGGTGAAGGCCGCGCCGAGGCGTTGCGGCAGGCGTAATTGGAGATGAAGAAGAAACGCCTTGATCGGTATCACTGGGGCGCGCTCATCAGGGCGAGCCGGGGTCGCTGCTTGATTTGAAGGTTTAACGCTGGATGATTATGGTCAAAACTCTTCTCGCAACTTTTTTTCTGTTCACGCTTATGAACCAATCCAACCAAGCGCCACCGCGCCCGCGTGCCCGCGGTCTGGGTATCGTCGTCGGCATTCTGCCGCCGGGCAAAAACAATGCAATCACCGATGTGCCAGGCGTGCGCGTGGGCCACGCCACCTTGAACAAAGGCGACAGCATTCGCACGGGCGTCACGGCCATCCTGCCGCACGGCGGGAATCTGTTTCAGGAGAAAATCCCGGCGGCCATTCACGTCGGCAATGGCTTTGGCAAGCTGATGGGTTCGACGCAGGTGAACGAGTTGGGCGAGTTGGAAACGCCGATCCTGTTGACCGGGACGCTGAACGTGCCGCGTGTGGCCGATGCGTTGCTGGATTGGATGCTGGCGCTGCCGGGCAATGAGGAAGCGCGTTCGATCAATCCCGTGGTGGCCGAGACGAATGACGGATTGCTCAACGACATTCGCGGGCGGCACGTCGGGCGCGACGAAGTTTTTGCGGCGCTCAAGTCAGCGAAAGATGGCGCGGTGGAAGAAGGCTGTGTCGGTGCGGGGATGGGCACGGTGGCCTTCGGCTTCAAAGGCGGCATCGGTACCGCGTCGCGCGTTGTGCCGGCACACATCACGCGCACGGGCAGCGGCTACACCGTTGGCGTGCTGGTGCAGAGCAATTTCGGCGGCGTGCTGACGATCAACGGCGCGCCGGTCGGCAAAGAGTTGGGCAAGTATTACTTGAAAGAACAACTCGAACAGAAAGGCGAGGGACGGCAGAGCAACGGCGCTGACGGTTCGATCATAATGGTGGTGGCGACGGATGCGCCGTTGGAGGCGCGCAATCTGAAACGGCTGGCGGCGCGCGCGCTGCTGGGCTTGGCGCGCACGGGTTCGCCCGCGACCAATGGCAGCGGCGATTACGTGATCGCGTTTAGCACGGCCCAGCGCATTCGCGCGAGCGAGCCGTTGCGCCGGGTGGAAGTGCTGGGCAACGAGACGATGTCGCCCTTGTTCGAAGCCGTGGTGGAGGCGACGGAAGAGGCGATTTACAACTCGTTGTTGCGCGCGGTGACGACGAGCGGGCGCAATGGGAATCGCGTGGAAGCGTTGCCGCTGGAAAAGACGGTAGAGATTTTGCGGAAGTACGGCGTGGTGAAGTAGCGGGAATTTGAGCTTCGAGAGTTGAAATGGAAAGCGGATGGCGGACTGAATCAAAAGACCCAATCCGCAATCCGCGATCCCAAGTCCGCAGTCAAGCGATTAGGCGAAGCTGGCGACGGAGGCCGCTTCGTCATCATGCATCTCAAAAACAGTGATGAGCTTAGTGATGGTCAACAGATCGCTGATCCGTTTGGTGGCGCTAAGCAGTTTGAGTTCGCCGCCCGCGCGTTTGACCGTCGTATAGCTGCGCACGATTTCGCCGAGGCCGCCGCTGTCCATATACGGCACATTGGCCAGGTTCAGCACCAGTTTGTGCCGACCGCCTTCGATCAACTCGTCAATTTTGCGCTTCAATTGCACATCACCTTCGCCGAGCAAAATTTTGCCTTCGACATCGAGGATTGTCACATCGCCGCTACTGCGCTCTGTAATGGTCATAGGGCCTCCAGATTTGCCTCCGAATTCGGGTTGAAATTTGAAAAGGGTGTAGAAAAGCAGGCAGAAACTAACACAGGCCTTGCGTGATGGCAAGACGCGCTTCCGCCATTTCACGAGAGATTTTCTGCCGTCCGTAACGGCCCCGCTGCTTGCTTTTTCGCCGCCAGATCGCGTACAACCGCTGCGCTGAAGCTGGTAGGGGCGAGTGAGTGAAAGCGCATTCGCAAACGCCCCGCACACGCGCTAACGAATTGATTCGTTACGCTCCCGGAGCGAATAAATTCGCCACTACTAAGGGGAGCACGTGCCGCCGCCGTCAGCCTGTACATGCAAGGGAGAACATCGAACACATGCCGGCAACTCAAACGCTGCTCAATTTCAGCGAAGCCGAACGTCCGCTGGGCGAGCGTTTGCTCAAACTCGCCGCCGAAACCGACCGCGTCGAAGGTTATCGCGAGCCGCACGCCACCGAGATCGCGCGCTGGGCCGAGCAATTGGGGCAGCGTTTGGGGCTGCACGGCGTTGACCTGAGCGCGTTGAAATTTGCGGCATTGGCGCACGATCTGGGCGAACGTTCGATGAAGCGCGATTATCTGTTGCGGCCCGGCAGTTTGACCTGGGAAGAACAACTCGATTTGTGGCGGCACCCAATCATCGGCGAACAGGCGGCGGCGGAATTGAAATTGCCACGGCTGACGCAGTTGCTGATTCGCTGGCATCACGAATGGTGGAATGGCCAGGGCTATCCCGACGGGTTGGCAGGCACGGCGATTCCGCTGGGCGCGCGCATCTTGCGTGTGGTGGATACTTATTGCGCGCTGCTCGCCAATCGTCCCCACCGCAACAATTTGGAAGCGCCCGTCGTCGAACAATTCATCGCCGATCAGGCTGGCGTAGAAACCGACCCGCAAGTGGTCAAGGAATTTCTCGCCTTGCTGGCCGCAGAGCGCCCCGTCAGCGTGCCCGTTGAACCCGCAGCCGCTTTCATACCCGCTGAAGAAACTGCCGTGCCTGACTATTACACGACGGCGCCCACAGAAGCCGAAGCTGCTGAACTCGCCGCAGCGCCGTTCGTTTCGGTTTGGGATACCGCGCGGCAAGAGGCCGAGCGCGCGCCATTCGGCTGGCAAGGGTTGAGCGCGGCTGAGGCAAACGAGCGCTGGCCGGCGACGCACGACTCACCGACCTTGATCGAAGACCCCGCAGACGAAGCGAGGGAGGAAACCGTCGAAGAGCTTAAGCCCACGCTGCCTGCCGTTGAAATGATTGTCGCCGAACCGTTGGCAGAGCCTTTTGCTAACGCGCGTCGGTATGCGCCGCAAAGGCTCGTCGAATTGCTTGCGGCTGAGCCGGTGGCGGAGCCCGGTACAGTCAACAACGAGCAGTCAACAACCACAGCCACTGAGACCAGCACGCCACCAGCAGGGCCGCTCACGGCCGTCGAAGTCGAAGACAGCTTCGCTATGCTGGACGGCCCTATGCTCGACGGCCCTATGCTGGACGGCCCTATGCTGGACGGCTCTATGCTGGGTGACACGGAAAGCTCGGCAGCAGCAGCGCCCACGCTCTTCGATCACCCAGAGAACGAAACTGCCGCTGCCACCGGGCCGTCCGAGCCCGCCTTGCAACCAACCCTGCAAATCGTCACGTTAAGCGATGCGCCCGATCATTTCTGGCCGGTGGCGCAATGGCTTTACGAAGAATGGTGGGCCATCCCAGGCAGCACGATCCATGTCGTCTCCGATCAGCTCAAAGAACATCTGGCCGGGCAGCCGTTGCCTTCGACACTGGTGGCGATCGTTGACGGCCAGCTTGCCGGTTCGATCTCGCTGCACGAATACGCCAACGCCGAACGGCCCGATTTGACGCCGTGTCTGGCCGCGCTTTATGTGCGGCCCGAACTGCGCCAGCACGGTGTCGCGTCGCAGTTGCTGGCAGCCGCCGAAGCGCGCCTGCGCGGATTGGGCGCGCTTCGGCTCTATTTCACGGTGCCGGAGCAGGCAGATTTTTTCGCCAAACGTGGCTGGCAGGTCTTGGAACCGGCCATGGGCGCACAGACGCTGATTGTTCTAGTCAAAGAGTAACCTGGCAATGAATACACACTTCGCGACAACCCCGAACCGGCGCTGGCTGGGTTTTGAATTGAGCGTGCTGCGGCGCTTAAAATTCGCTTCGCTGGCGGTGCCGTTTGCGGGCCAGCCCGACCTGGAATGGTATTTGAAATTCTGGGGCAAACAGATTCTAGACAACGACCTGTGCCAATGGGCCTGGTGGGCCTCGCGCGCGCTGATCGAAAACCAGGGCGACAAATTGACCGAAGACGCCGTCGCCGTGGTGCTGGACAACGCCTATGTGCCGCGCCGCCGTTTGCACAACCCGGCGCTGGCGCAGACCTTGAGCGAGATGGACGCTGTCTGGTTCGACAACGTCTGGCAAAACATTCAAGCGCTCGAAAACGAACATCAACGCGCGTTGGCCTATGCACACGCAATGGCGGTGGCCGATTATGTGTTCAGCTTCACGCCTGAGACGGCTGATTTACGCCGCCCGCTCTCACAGATATTTCTGTCAAGCTGGCGCAATCAACGCAAGCTGGTCAACAACGGCCAGAGCAACTACAGCATGAACCGCGACGCGCACGAATTCATTCGCGGCGCGCGCGTGGATTTGATGTTCGCGCGCTTCCCCCGTCCGCAAGGCCTCGCGGCCCTGCGCCACACCATCGCCGGTTGGCGCGAAACCTGGATACGCGGCGGCGAGGATGTTTGGAACGGCCTGATCGAAGCGCAACGCGGCAAGCTGGGCGATGAGGTCGCGTCAAAAGATCACTACCTGCAACTCATCAGCCGCTTTCTGGCCAAGGCCAAGCACATCCCGAAATGGGCGCTGGCGCACGCGGAGGACGGTTTTGTCAGCGCCGCCGAACTCGGCGAAGTCGTCAGCCAGTACCGCCGCCTCGAAGTCACCTATAACAAAGATTTTTCGGAAGCGCTGGGCGGGCTGAATTCATTCATCATCGTGGCGTAATCAAGTAAGGGAGAAGACATGGGCAATATAACCACCAAAGTCACCTGGAACGGTGAACTACGATTCACCGGCGCCAGCGCCAAAGGCCACGAGATTGTGCTGGATGGCAACACGCAGGTGGGCCCCAGTCCGGTTGAGATACTGCTGGAAGCCCTGGGCGCGTGTGCCGCCGTGGATGTCGTCCTGATTCTGGAAAAGAGCCGCACACCCGCGCAAAAACTGGAAGTGACGCTCACCGGCAACCGGCACGAACCGGAGCCGCGCTATTTCACCGACGCGGTCATGCGCTTCGACATCTGGGGCGCTGGCATCCGGCCCGAAACCGTCACGCGCGCCATCAATCTATCAATCACCAAATACTGCAGCGTCTATCATTCGCTGCGCGGCGATTTGAAACTGCAACCCGAATTCCGGCTGCACGCGCCGGAAGCAGAGGCGACTGGTGATTACCACGTGGTTGAAATGGGAGTGCCGACGGGCGATTTGGACTGAGCTTAGCTTTGTGCAAATAAATAAGAGCGCGCAGGCTTTCGGTTGAAAACCTGCGCGCTCTTATTTGTTTTCGGCAAACTACCGTGTGCCATTGGCGGGTGACGCGCCTAGATTGGCCGG
>JANOWX010000431.1:0-4814 GCA_031418175.1 Acidobacteriota bacterium
AGCTTGCGGTCGTTCAGGTTGATGAGCCAAAGGGTCTTGCCGTCTTCAGTGATTTCCAGATCACCAATGCCTTGTTTACCAACGGCCGGAAAGCCGGGCGCATCTCCGCTCGAAGCAGTGCGGTCGCCCGGCAAATTACGCGCGGCATTCGTTAATGGCCCAACATCAACCCCAATCGTCTTTACATCAATGAAATTGGCGACCGCCGGCGTGGCGCTGCCCGGATTGGTGATCGTATAAAGACCGCCAATGCCTAACGGGCCAAAACCCGAATGCCGCCGCACTACCGCAGCGGCGAAAAGTTTACGTGTTGAACGCTGATAGGCTTCGCCCCAATTGGCACCCGTTTCTTGCGCCGCCGCCAAATGTGTAGGCGGTGGTTGATTCCCGCCCGGCGGAACAACCAGCCCGTTATACGGTGCAGCACTTCCGGCAGCGTAAGGGAAGGTGATCAAGACATCAGAAGGCCCGGCATTGCCGCTCTTGGTGGGATCGCCTGAAACATAACAGGGGGTGGCTAAAAATGGGTTGTCCTGGCAATAATCCTTGGGATCATTAAGCCCGATGCTGACGCCGCCGCTCGGCGTAGTCGCAACAAACTGCACTGCGGTGCCGGAGGTCGTGCCAGCCGGTCCGAAAGATAGGCCTGCCGGAATGTTGGTGAACTCCACGCGATAAGGCCCATTACCGGCATCCGTCGTCGTCAATGAATAACTGCCATCGGCTGCTGAAGTCGCCGTGCCAGCCGGGCCTGCCACGCTGTAAGCAGTGACAGTCACCCCGCCAATGCCGACTTCTGGAATGCGCACGGCCGTTGCAGGGTCTTGCCTGCCATTGCCATTCCAGTCACGAAAGACAGTGCCGCTGATGACGCCAGCCAATGATGCGGAAGTAGACACACCCGTAAGCCCCGAAACGGAGAACCGCTTCGCCGTGCTGGCAAAGATTTTTCCGACTTGATTGTTTGGGCCTGCCAAGGTGGCTTCGCGCCCGGCCAGCGCCGCCAAGGCCGGACGCCCCCAAGGCATCCCTAACCAGGCTGCGCCAAGCAATAGGCTAAGCAGAATAGAAGCGCTAAATAGAATTCGATGATTCTGTTTGTTTTTCCGAGCGAAGCTCGCAAAGTGTGTGTGTAGTTGTGTGAGAGTCAGCTTCATATTTGTGTCACTACTTCCTTTCAACGCTGTCCGACAACATTGGGTGAGTGGTTTCAAGGAGCAACGAAAACGGTCATTTTTTGCCGGGACAGTCAATTCGCTAAGCAGGTGACAGAGCTTCACGAAATAAGGGTGTGATGGCCGGTGACTTAGTGTGAAGAGATGAGGTTAGGCATCTTCTTCGCCGCCGCCCAAGCACTATGAGGCAATGCCTGCTTTGCAGTTTTCTCCTGACGGCAACCAAAGGTAACTGCACATTCAACCTTGGCTATTCCGTCAATCCGAACACCGATTATTGAGGTCAATATCTGAAGGGCACGGAAGCGAGGCCATATACTGCGGGGGGCAACCCGAAAGATCAAGTCAAAATAACCGCCGAGGGATTTTTTTAATGAGCGCGGCACAGTAGTTGATTAGGCGAGTTCCCCGTTTCACCTCGAACCAAACACAGCCCTTCGCCGTCGCCGGTGCTACCTCAACGAGTCTGTCGCACCTTGGCGGATTCCCTTTAGCGCTCGTAAGAAAACATTGCAAAAACAGCCAAACTGCAACTTCGTCGGTATAATAGCCGCCTATGCAAGCCAAACACTTCTTAACTGCTGAATGGCGCTTCCTGGCGCTGCTCAACTACGAAATCGAAGCGCGCTTGCTGCAAGCTTACGTACCGCGCGGCGCCGAGCTGGATTTCTGGCAAGGCCGCTGTTACGCCAGCATCGTCGGCTTTCTTTTCCTGGACACGCGGCTGCTGGGAGTGCCCATCCCGTTTCATCGCAACTTTGAAGAGATCAACTTGCGCTTCTACGTCCGCCGCAAAGCGCCCGATGGTTGGCGGCGCGGCGTCGTCTTCATCAAGGAGATTGTCCCGCGCCAAGCCATCGCCACCATCGCCCGACTGGTTTACAACGAAAACTATGTCGCGCGCCAGATGCGGCACAGCCTGCAACGCAGCCCGGACAATCCTGAGTTATTAGCGACGGATAGCGCCGTCGAATACGGCTGGCTTGAAGGTCGCCGGGTGCAGCGGCTGTGCGTCAACATCACCGGCGCGCCGCAACCATTGACGGCCGGCTCAGAGGCGGAGTTCATCACCGAACATTACTGGGGCTACGCCGCACAGCGCGATGGCGGTTGCGTGGAGTATCGAGTCGAACACCCACCGTGGCTGGTTTGGCAGGCGAGTTCGTCATTATTTGAATGCGATGTCGCGCAAGTTTATGGCGCGCAGTTCGCCAAGGCGCTCAGCGGCAATCCCCTTTCAGCCTTTGTCGCCGCCGGTTCGCCCATCGTGGTGCGGCAAGGAGTGCGCATATGATCGAGACGGGTCAGGATTATCTGCTCTTCGATGGCGATTGCGGCATCTGCTCGTATGCGGCTGAAAGCGCGGCGCGAATGGATAAGCAACGGCGCTTTGTCATCAAGCCTTATCAAACTGTGGCGGAAGCGGAATTGCAGCGCTTCGGCCTCAGCTACACTGCTTGCGACCGCAAAGTGCAAGTCATCACGCGGCGTGGGCGCGTCTATGGCGGGGCTTTCGCCGTGAACTATTTTTTCTGGCAACGCTGGCCCTGGCGTATGCCGGTGCTGTTGATTTATGCCGTGCCGGTGCTGTTGGTCTGCGAACTCATCGGCTATGCGCTGGTGGCGCGCAACCGGCAACGACTCTCGCGCTGGTTTGGCTTGAAAGCCTGCCTGCTCAGGCGCTGAAACTTGGCGGCCAGCATGGCTGCCGAAACAGCACCGCTTCCAGTCACTCCTGCTCATTACCACTAGAAAAACGCGCGGATACCGCTGCGGCCAAGCACATCGCTCGCCTTTTCCGCCAAGCTGTTCAAGTGGATCGGGGGCACACAACCCGGCTTTTGCTTGGCAGAAACGCAAGCGAACGATACGTCTGGCGCGCGCAGCATCCGCGCGTAGCTCAAATCAACAACGTATACGCTTAGGGCGTATTGCAAACGCTGAGCGGATCGTTGCCATTGAAAAGCGCAAACAGATTCGCCAACGGCAAGAAGTCTACGTGCCGGTTTTGAATGGAGGCCAAGTAGGCTTGATAGAACAGGTCTTTCACCATCGAATTGGTGGTGATCACCACGCCATTGCTCAAGGTCACGGGCGCGAAACTGAAACCATAGCAACTCAAGTTCGACCATTGGGCGTTGTAGTAGCTCGGCGAGCCGCCGCAAGCCGCCCACAACTCATTCAACTGCGCGGCCAACCATTCACGATTGAAGCGTTCTTGCGGGCCTAGTGCGCCGTAAAGGTCTGCGCCACACCACTGCAAAGCGATTTTGATCGCGTCAATATTCTTCAAGCTGACCGCCTGGTTGAAATTGACGCCGTTGAGCCAGACTTTGCCGTTGGGCATGCGCACTTGTAACTGTTTCAAATGGAGCACCCAATAATCCGCCGAGCGGAAACAGAAGGTGTCGCATTTGACCGGCGGCACCGGGCATTGCGGGCAAATCACTGGGCAAACCAACCCCGTCGGATAGCCGCCGCCCAAACCCGCAATCAAGCCACGTTGGGTACGCGCGCGATCACCGGCAATTTCGTTGCGCTTGACGATGACATCAGTGATGAGCAACGCAACCGCCCCGGCGCCGGCGCCGCGATTCACCGACACACCCAATTGCAGACAGGCATCCAGCGGCGAATCGGAACGCATTTGATAGGCCAGCGTGAGCAGACCCGTGCGCGTACCGGCGCTGCCCGCCGCCGCGACGAAGGGGATGAAATCGCCGACCGACAACTGCCCGCCTTGGGCCAAGCGGTTGTTCAAGAAGAGCGAGACAAACGAGTTCAAAGAAGTCACGCGCACGCCCGCCGCTTCAACAGTCAGCGTGATGATGTTAAAGGACGGTGTACCGCTGGGCGCTTGGGTAAAGAAGGTCACGGTGTCGCCGACGGCCGCGCCCGTGCTGGCAATGACAAAGCTGAAATCCCAAACGCTGTCAGTGCAGGCCAGCGCCGTGAACCGGCTGTTGGGCGTCGAGTAACTGAACCCTTGCGGGCTAGTTCCGTCAAATCCGCCCACGCCGGTAACAGTGCCGCCAAAGCTACCGGCATTGACACTGAAAATGTTTAAGCCGGGCGCGCTGAGTGGCGTGGTGAAATTGAAGGGTTGCGCGAGCAGGAAATGATCGCCTTGCGGCAACTGGCCTGAAGTTTCAAAGCCATGCGTAAAAGCTGGAACTGCGAAGGTTGGGCAGTTGGTTGTGGCTTGGCCGGCAACGACTTGTTCGGTGCCGTTCGGCCAGCCGCTGAAAAGAAACGCCGCTGCAATGAGGGCGCAAAAAAGAGCGGCGCGGAATGTTCTTGAGTGATTCAAGGCATTGGACTTCATAGTATCTCTCCTTGTAATGAGCAGGGACTTGTTGGTGCACTCAATGTCTATTCGGACATTGCGGGTAAATCCCATCGGCAATACCACGATGCCAATCGGATCATTAGAATCGCTAGGTTTGAGGGTTGAACTTCGCGATGTGCAGTCTAGGCAGTGTTAACGTCCGCTTCAATCAGACAACATAGCCAATTTCGCACCTTTTAATTATCGCAATCACTACCAAAACGCTTAAAGCAACACTACAAGGCTAACCAGGTAGCACTTCAAGTACAAATCAAGAACATTGTAGGACTTACGCAAAAGCGCATGGAGTT
>JANOWX010000432.1:0-2126 GCA_031418175.1 Acidobacteriota bacterium
TCGCGGGATTGCGGCAAAAAGCCGCCGAGAGTTTTTTGACGATGACCGAGTTGGCCGACACGCTGGTGCGCCAGGAAGGGCTGAGCTTCAAACAGGCGCATCGCCTGACCGCGCAAACTGCCAAACGCTTGCCCAATCATAAAGCGCCGCATCAGTTGATCGTCGAGACCTTGCAAGCGGTAGCCGTTGAGGTATTAGGCCGTGCCTTGAAAACGGCTCCGGGCCTATTATTGGAAGCGCTCTCACCGGAAGGCTTCGTCAACATACGCACTGTCAGTGGCGGCCCGGCGCCAGCGACCGTGACGGAATTTCTCAACCGGCAAAAACAAGCCAGCCAGCAGGTGCAGCGTTGGCTGAACGGTCAGCAAAAAATGCTGGCCGCGCTTTCGCACAAGCTGGCGCAGGCCAAAAGCCGCTTTGCAGCCTAGCGGCTTTTGGCAGCAGCTTCGCTTGCCAGCCGCTTTATGTGTTTTCAGAATTGGCTTGTACGCGCGAAAGAATCTCGCTGGCAGTTTGCTCCGGGGTCATTTGCGAATTATCAATGACGAAGCCAATGTCCGGGTTCGCGCCAGCGGTCTGGTAGTGGTAGGCGATGCGTGAGACTTCCCAGTCGCTGAGCACGCGCGCGCCGCGCTGTTGCTGTGATGTTGCCAGCGGCGGACGCAACGTGAAAAAGTGAATCGGGGCATCGAACTGGCCCAGCAGCCAGGCATGGTCTGCGGCGCGCAACGGATAGCTGAACACGACATTCAAGCCGTGGTTGAGAAACACCTTGGTCACCGCCACGGCGCTTTCCAAATTGAGCGGGATACTTTCTTCCAGCGGCATCCAGGCGATGAACTCGCGCAGTGAATCAACCTCGACATGCGCGGTGCGCGGCAATAACTGGCAGAGCATTTTCGAGGTCGTCGTCTTCCCCGCGTTGATCGAACCGTTCAACACAATCAGCATAGTTTTGTTTCTCGCCCCTTCAATGCCCGCTAAAGCTTGAATGACACGGTCTTTTCGTTGCCGTCACGCACGATCAACAGTGTGATTTCAGCAGACTCGGCGCTGGCGCTGCGTATCGTTGACTCGCCGATGCGGCTCAGCAGGCGTTGCAATTCAGCCAGCGTCATAAGTGGCTTGCCGTTGATCGCCACCAAACAATCCCCCGCTTGCAAACCGTTGCGTTCGGCCAGGCTGGCGGGCTTGATTTCAGTAATGAGCAAACCAGTCCCGGCTTTCACCTTGAAAAATTGCGCCAGTTGCTCGCTCAACGGCAGCACGCTCAAGCCCAAGGGCGGGCGGGCCGGTTGTTTGGACTTGCGGCAATCTTCAATGCCGCTGGTGGCGCCGTCACTGATCGCCTTGTCCACCTCTGCGCGCCGTTGCGCCGCTTCAGCAGCATACGGCGTAGCCTCTTTCAAAAATTTCTTGGCCTCTTCTTCGTTCCCTTTTTGCCGGACTTCTTCCGCCGTCTTGCGCAACCGGTCAGCCTCGGCTTGCAGCAAATCCGCTTCGGCATAGAGCCGTTGACAGGCATCCGCCGGGCCTTGCCGCTCACCCAGCGCCACCTGAATCGTCAGCGTGCCGCCGCCGCGCAACACCGTGACAGCCAACGCACTGCTCGGCGCCATTTCGCCCAACAACTTGTAAACGTGCGCCGCGTTCTCGATGGCGGTTTTGTCGAAGCTCAGAATGACGTCGTTCACCCGCAAGCCCGCTTTGGCCGCGGGGCTGTCTTCGACGACTTTCCCGACGATGGCGCCTTTGCTGGCGGGCGCATCGCCCAGGAACACGCCCAGATAAGCGCGCGCCTTGCCGCGATAGGCAGCGGGCGTCCCTGTCTGTGCGGCGACCAGTAAAGAAAAAATACCGCTGATGAATATGGCTGGCGTCAACAACCGAACCAATGCATTGTTTCGCATAAACAAATTACCTCTCCCTGAACACGCCCGCGCCAACGCTGCCGTTCCCCAATCATCAGCGCCGTTTGAAAACAACGAGGGTCAGATCATCTTCTTGTTCCTCGCCGCTCATCCAGGCCTGCACAGCCCCTAACAGCGCCTCTTTGATTGCGACGGCACTCTGTTGTCCGTGGCGCTCTAAAACCGCGCGGATGCGCGCTTCGCCGAATTCTTCGC
>JANOWX010000433.1:0-2032 GCA_031418175.1 Acidobacteriota bacterium
AGCGATGCCCGCGACCGGGATCGTCAAATCGGTAAAGCTGACAGTGAAATTGCCGAGCTTGAGTTCGCCCATCACGTTATAAGGCGCTTCGGTGCCGATGATGTGAATGCCTTTCGTGGCTTGCAATCGGATGTAATAGACATCGTTCGGCAGCATCGTCGGGTCGAACTGGCCGAGCGTGGCGTTGTTGACCGGCCCATTGCCGGAGCCAATCGTCTTGTAATCGTTGCTGTCTGCGCGGCGATAGGCGAGCGTCCACGTCAGCGCCGGGCCTGCGCCGTTGTTGGGGTCGGCGACGTTGCCCACGATGTTGACGAGTTGCGTGATGTTGGAACCGGGCGCGGGGCTGGTGATGGCTACGGTCGGCTCAAGCACAGTCGCAATGACGGCAATCGTGTAGCTTTGCGTGACGGCGGCGTTGCTCACATCGCGCACGCGCACCGTTACGTTGTTATTGCCGACTTGCGCCGCCAGAGGAAACCATTGAATCAGTCCGCTTGCAGCATTGATCGTCATCCCGGCGGGCGCGGCATCGAGGCTGTAGGTCAACGCATCCCCCGCATCGGGGTCAGTGGCGATGACGGCATAAGTGTAAGGCACTTCAACCGCAGCGCCCGTCGGCGCGGTCGAAGCGATGACCGGCGGATGATTGGGCGGCGGATTAGTGACGGTGACGGTGTAAAGCTGTTCGGCTGTCGTGGCGGCGGCATCAGTCACGACGACGCGGGCGTTATGCGTGCCGATTTGCGCGAGGGTCGGCGTCCATTGAATCAGCCCGGTCGCCGCGTTGATCGTCATCCCGGCGGGCGCGGTCGGCAGCGTGTAACTCAAAATATCGCCGCTGTTGGGATCAGTGGCGATGACCTGATAGCTGTAAGGCCGTGCTACAAAGCCGTTCGTGACCGGTTGCGAAACGATGACTGGCGGGCGGTTGTTGTTTTCGACTTCAACGGTGATGTCGTCGCTCGCGCTGAGTTCGCCGTCGCTGACCGTCAGGCGCAAGACGTAGCTGCCCGCCGCGCTACCCGCCGGGCTGAAGGTCGCGGTGGTGACGAGCGCGTTGGCATTGGCGAAGGTGACCGTGCCGGGGCCGCTGAACTTGCTCCACGTGACGGCGAGCGCGCCCTTGACCGGCTGTGTGTCGTCGCAGACGGAGGGCCGCAAGCGGGCCGGATTGGGCAACGCGATCAATTGCGCTGCGCCAGCGTCAACAACGGGCGCGGTATTGGGCTGCGTCGGCGGCAGGTAGCCATCGGTGCCGACCGCCAGATCGTAAAGAACCGGGCTTTCGCCGGTCGTGGCGCGGCGGAAAGAGACACTGATCCTCAAGTAGCGGCCATTCGGCACGGTCAGGTCAGCGCCGCGCGTGACGGTTTGCGGCGTGCTAAAGTTTGTATTGTCCGTGCTGCTGGCGGCGGTAACGGTGAGCGCGCCGTCGCCGCAGACTTGCGCGTTCCAATTGAGACGGCCCCATTCGGCGTTAGCGATTTGGCTGTCGAAAGCGACTGTCCAGGTGCCGTTGTTTACCAAGGTGGATGTGTTCACGCGGAAGTTATTCAAGCCCGGAGTCAGCCAATTGGGTTGTTCGTTGCGCGGGATAGTGCCGTCGTCGTTGACGTTGGTGATGTGGTATGAGTACTGGTTCCAAATCCGCCGCGTGCTCACCCAATTATTGTCGCCGCCGCCAATGACGATGATTCCTTTCTGTGTGCCTTCAGCCACCACGACAATCTCGGCGTGTCCGTCGGCATTTATATCGGCAACCACCGGATATTCTGCTCCGGTTGCCGAAGACTTTGGCAGGGTATAAAGCTCGAATCCGTCTGTGCCGCGGAAGATGCGCAGGAATTGCTCGTCGCCGTAAAGAACCTCTGCGATACCGTCGCCATTGAGATCGAAGATGGTAGAACTGCAATCAGCCGAGCTTCCGTCTGAAATCGGCGCTTGCCATTTGACGGAACCATCTGCCCTAAACACGGTGTAGGCAAGAGCCGCCGCAACACAGATTTCCGGTTGCCCGTCGCCATCAACG
>JANOWX010000434.1:0-6135 GCA_031418175.1 Acidobacteriota bacterium
AACTCCATGCATTTGTGCGTTGTTCGTCTGTGCTTATCAATACGTTCAGTTGACGAACCGGCTGGCCTTTTGACCGGCCCTTGTGCTAAAAACCTTTTGTTGGCGTTGCCCACTGCCAGCCCACAACGGAAGCGCAACGACGATGCCCCGAACGTTGCCGGCGAGCCAAGGTGATTCTTTCCAATGTGCCAGGTGCCAGAGTTAAGCCGCCAATCAAAAACTTCCGCCCTCGACCACTACACACTCCCCACTTCATTTGAACTTCTAAAGCCCCGAACAACTGCATAACAGTGTGCCCCCGCATAAGGAGTCGTATGTTCGATTCGACAGGTGTACGTCTGGCCGGCGCGCTGGCCCAGCGTACGCGCGTGCTGCGCAGCGCGCTTACCATACTTACGCTCGTTGCCGCCTGGCATTTCAGCCAGCCGCTTTGGCATGCCAGCGCGGCCACCCAAAACGACATCACCGGGCCGTCCGGCAGCGGCGCGTTTGGCGAAACCGTGACGGTTTTGCCGAATGGGAATTTGGTCGTGACCGATTCACTGTATGACCTGACGCTGCCCGTGCCCGTTGCCGATGTGGGCGCGGTGTATCTCTACAACGGTGCGACGGGCGCGTTGATCAGCACGCTCGCCGGCAGCACAGCGGGCGATCAGGTCGGCAATGGCGGCGTGACGGTGCTGGCGAACGGCAACTTCGCCGTGCGCAGCCTGTGTTGGAACGGCAAACGCGGCGCGGTCACTTGGGGCCACGCTGCAACTGGCGTGGCGGGTGCAGTCTCAGCCGCGAATTCGCTGACCGGCAGCACGGCGGATGATTTCGTTGGCGGAGGCGGTCTGACAGCGCTCTCCAACGGTAACTTCGTCGTCAGCAGTCCGAATTGGAATGGCAATCGCGGCGCGGTGACTTGGTGCAACGGTGCGGGCGGCAGCGTGGGCGCGCTCGCGGCTAGCAATTCGCTGGTGGGCAGTGCGGTCGAAGATTGCGTCGGGCTGGGCGGCGTGACCGCGCTCACGAACGGCAACTTTGTCGTCAGCAGTCCGAATTGGAACGGCAAGCGCGGCGCGGCGACGTGGTGCAATGGGGGCAACGGAACCACCGGGGTGGGCGGCAGCGCGGGCGCGCTGACGGCGGCGAATTCGCTGACGGGCAGCACGCTCAACGATTGCGTGAGCAGCGGCGGTGTGACGGCGCTGGCGAATGGCAACTTCGTGGTGAACAGCCCGAACTGGGACAACGCGGCGATAGTTGACGCCGGGGCCGTGAGTTGGGGCAACGGCACGAGTGGCAGCGCTGGCACGGTCGGGGCAGGGAATTCGCTGCTCGGCAATGCGGCTGGCGATTGCGTTGGCGCGGGCGGCGTGACCGCGCTGACGAACGGGAATTACGTCGTGAGCAGTCCGAAGTGGAACAACGGCGCAGTCACCGATGCGGGCGCGGCAACTTTTTGCAATGGGGCCAACGGCGCGGGCGGCTGCACAGGCGCGGTGCTAGAAACCAATTCGCTGGCGGGCGGCGGGTATTACGATCAAGTCAGCAATCAGGGTGTGACGGCGCTGAGCAACGGCAATTACGTGGTGAGCAGTTCGAATTGGGACGGCCAACGCGGCGCGGCGACCTGGTGCAACGGCGCGTCGGGCTTGGCGGGCAATGTCTCCGCCAGCAATTCGCTGACCGGCAGTGCGGCCAAAGATCAAGTCGGCGCGAGCGGGGCGGTCGCCCTCAGCAACGGCCATTACATCGTGCGCAGCCCGTTCTGGAACAGCAAACGCGGGGCGGCGACCTTTGGCAACGGCGCGAGCGGCATCACCGGCGCGGTCTCGGCGGCCAATTCGCTGGTGGGCGCGGTGGCCGATGATTGCATCGCCAATTACGGCGTGACGGCGTTGGCGAATGGCGCGTATGTCGTGAGCAGTCCGAATTGGAACGCGCGGCGCGGCGCGGCGACGTGGGGCGGCGCAAGCGGCATCATTGGCGCGGTCTCGGCGGCCAACTCGCTGGTCGGTAGCGCGGCGGATGATTTCGTCGGTGGCTTTGGCATCACGGCGCTGACCAATGGGCATTACGTCGTCAGCAGTCCCGGCTGGAGCGGCGGGCGCGGCGCGGTGACCTGGTGCAGCGGCACTGCGGGACGGCAAGGCGCGGTCGCCGAAAGCAATTCGCTGACGGGCAGCGCGTTGGATGATGCGGTCGGACATCCGGGCGTGACTTGCCTGACCAACGGCAATTACGTCGTGAGCAGCGCCAATTGGAACGGGCGCACGGGCGCGGTCACGTGGGGGAATGGCGCGGCGGGCCTGACTGGCGCGGTCTCGGCGGCGAATTCACTGATCGGCAACACGGCGGATGATTTCAACGGCAACCACGGCGTGCTGGCGCTGGCCAACGGCAATTTCATCGTGCGCAATCCGAACTGGGACAATGGCGCGACCGCCGAAGCCGGGGCCAGCACCTATGGCGCGGGTTACGCGGCGACTATCACCGGCGCGCTGACGACGGCCAACAGCGTGCGCGCGGCGGTGGCATTCGGCGGTTCCAACTTGAATGCGGTTTACGACGCCGCCAACGAACGCCTTGTTGTGGGGCAGCCTGATAGCAATCTGGTCAGCCTCTTCCGCCCGACTTACACCGCGATTGCCGATGGCAATTGGAATGCGAGCGCGACTTGGGATTTCGGCGCGTTTAGCAAAGCGCAGGACGTGACAGTGCCCGAGCCGCGCGCCATTACTTGCAACGTAGACGCGACGGCCAACAACCTGACGATTGCGGCGGGCGGCGCGTTGACGATTGCGGCGGGCAAAACGTTGACGGTCAACGGCACGCTCACCAACCAGGGCACGCTGCAAGTATTGGGCACGCTCGTTTACAACGGCGCGATCACCGGCGCGGGCACCGTTGCTTACGCAGGCAGCGCCGCACAAGTCATCCCGGCCACGCTCGGCACGGTCAATCATCTGACGATCAATAACGCGGCGGGCGTGACGCTGGGTGGCCCGCTCACCATCAACGGCACGCTCACGCTGACTACCGATTTAGCCACGGGCGGCCACACGCTGACGCTCGGCAACAGCGCCAATGCCAGCGGTTCCGGCGATGTCGTCGGCCCGGTCAAACGCACGGGGCTGGTCAACGGGACGGCCTATGCGTTCGGCAATCCGGACAATCAAATCATTTTTAACAGCGGCACACCGCCGACTGATTTCACTGTCAACTTGACCAAGAGCGCGCCCAGCGGATTGGGCAGCGCAGTGACACGGCAATACACGCTGACACAGTTGAATGGCAGCGGTTTCACGGCGATGGTGCGCTTGCGTTATCTGCAAGGCGAAGCGGGCAGCTTGGACGAAAGCACGCTGCAACTGTGGCGCTACAACGGTTCGGCTTGGGTGGCGGGCGGCACGGCCAGCAACCGCGACGCCACGGCCAACTGGGTCGAAGCGAGCGGCGTGACCGCATTCTCGCCTTGGGCCATCGGCGCGCCTAATGCGCCGACCGACGTGCGGTTGATGACCTTCAGCGCGACGGCGCAACCGGGCGCAAGCGGCGTGGCCATCAATTGGCGCACGGGTTATGAAGCCGACAGCCTGGGCTTCAATTTGTATCGTGAAGTCGGTGGCCAGCGCGTCAAGCTGAACGCCTCGCTCATCGCGGGCGCGGCGCTGTTGGCCGGTGAACGCGCGGTGCTGACCGCAGGCAATGGCTATGCGTGGACGGACGCGCCCATGTCAGTGGTTGCGGCGGGCGCGAGCTATCGTCTGGAAGAGATCAATCTGCGCGGCGTCAGCGTGTGGCACGGGCCGGTGTATGTGAGCGGCAATTTCAGCGGAACGAATGCAACGCTGCAAGCGCGCGCAAGTGTGTTGGAAGAGTTGAACGCGCAGGCCAATCGCACGGCGCAGATTGAATATGTCGCTACGGAAACGGCGGATACGCAGAGCGACGGATTGATAGAGCGCGGCGCAACGCAATTGCATACGACAGCGGCGCAGCTTCGCGTGGCTGAGCAGCCGTGGACGTTGCCGAACGAAAAGGCTGCGAAATTGACGGTCAAACAAAACGGCTGGTACCGCGTGACGGCGGCGGAACTGAAAGCCGTTGGCTTCAACACGAACGTCAATCCGGGTGTGTTGCAACTGTTCGCCGACGGCGCAGAGGTTCCGCTGCGCGCGAGCGGCAAGGGCAACAGCGTTGACTTGATCGAGTTTTATGGGCGCGGCGTTGAGACGCCCACAACCGACACGCGCGTCTATTGGCTGACAGTGGGCCAGCGCGCGGGCCTGCGCATCGAAGCGCAAAATGCCAAAGCGGCGGGCGCGCCCAATACGAGCAGCTTTTTGACGACTGTCGAGCGCAAAGACCGGCTGATTTATTTTTCGGGCCTGCTCAACGGCGAAGCTGAAAATTGGTTTGGCCCCGTGGTCAATGCGGCGGGCGCGACGCAGAAATTGACCACGCGCTTCGTTGATCGCCAGGCCAGCGCCGCCACGCTCGAAGTCGTGTTGCAGGGCGTGACCGAGCAGGCGCACAGCGTGAACATCGAACTCAATGGCCGCGCGGCGGGCGCGGTCAATTTCAGCGGCAAGCAAGGCCAGCAAGCGCAATTGCAAATTCCCGCGAGTTGGCTGGTTGAAGGCGAGAACGAAATTCGCTGCACCGCATTGGCGGGCGCAAGCGACATCAGCCTGATCGAGAGTGTGCGCTTGAGCTATCAACGCGGCTTCATTGCCGAAAACGATGCGTTGAATTTCAGCCTCGCGCCGGGCAAGACGGCACTGCTCAGCGGTTTCAGCACGCCCAACATACGGCTGCTCGAATTCGGCCCGGGTGTTGAAGAAGTGCGCGAACTAACCGTCAAAACGCAAGCTGTCGCACGCAACAGCTTCGGCTTTGTTTTGCTGAGCGGCAGCGGCGGCAGGTATCTGGCCGTGGCCGATGCGAGCTTGGCGCGCGTGGTCGCTGTCAGCTTGAATCAACTGTCGAATTGGCGCGCGGCGACGAATGGGGCGAACCTGGTCATCGTCACGCATCGCAATTTTTGGAACGCCGCAAACCGGCTGGCCGCCGCGCGCCGTATGACCGAGCTACGCGTGGCCGTCGTGGATGTCGAAGATGCTTATGACGAATTCGCCTACGGCCAGCGCACGCCGCAAGCGCTCAAGGATTTGCTGACGCAGGCGCGCACGAGTTGGGTCGTCAAACCCAAATACGCCCTGTTCATCGGCGATGCGACAACCGATCGGCTTAATTACTTGAACCTTGCCAATGCTGATTTCGTGCCAACGAAACTGGGCGCAACGGCGTATTTTGAAACCGCGCTCGATAATTGGTTCGCCGATGCCGACGGCGATGGCATGCCTGAAATCGCGCTGGGCCGCTTGCCCGTGCGCACTGCGGCGCAAGCCGAGGCCGTCGTGACGAAGCTGCTCGCTTTCAAACCCACAGCGCAACCGCGCGGCGCGCTGCTGGTGTCCGACCGCGTCAGCGACGGCGTGAATTACCAGGCGCAGAGCGAGCAACTGGCCGCCTTGCTGCCCGCCTTGATGCTCAAACAATTCGTCAACCGCAACGACGGTGCGCCGGAGCAAGTACGCGCGCAAATCTTGAACACGCTCAAACTGACCGCGCCGCTGGTCGTCAACTGGCTCGGTCACGGCTCGACGCAAGTTTGGACGGGCGACGGCTTGCTGCGCACGCAGGATGCCGCCGCGTTGACCAATACGGCGCACGGCTTGTACGTGATGACGACCTGTTTGAACGGCTACTTTGCCGACCCGGTGCAAACGAGTTTGGGCGAAGCAATGTTGACGGATACGACGGGGGGCGCCTTTGCGGTCGTGGCGTCGAGCGCGCTCAATCCGCCCGCGCCGCAGCAGCTTTTCAACCAGGCGTTCTATCTGGCGTTGTTCGGCAAAGGGCTGACCTTGGGCGAGGCGATGACGGCGGCGCGCTTGGCGGCAGGGGATAAGGATGTGCGGAATAGTTATGTGTTGTTTGGCGATCCGACGTTGAAATTGCGCTGAGCGCTGCAATACGGTACCGCGCGCGTGAGCAAGCGGCGGACGTCACAGGCCAACCCATGGTGTCGCGCGCGGGACCGGGCCAAATATGGCAACAACCGCGGGCGCACCAACACCC
>JANOWX010000435.1:0-4004 GCA_031418175.1 Acidobacteriota bacterium
TGACGCCGACGACGACGCCCTACCCGCTCGTTGCGCTCACCTACGGATCGCTAGATCTTCGAGGTAGGTCGTCCGTGCTATTCCGGGTTAGCTTTTTGGCCGGCTTGGTGCTTGGGGTTTGGCTTTGTTTGCTGTGTGGGGGCGGTGTGTTGTCTTCATTCGCACAAACTCAGAAAACAACGCCGACGGTCAACACCTTTCATCACGTCCACCTCAATTCGGCTGCCCCGGCGGCGGCTTGCGATTTTTATACGCGGACATTTGCCGTGACGAAGCGCACGACATTGGCGGGTTGGGACGCGGTGCAAAGCGAGGATGTTTACGTCCTGTTCAACAAAGTGAATAAAGCGCCGGTGGCGGCACTGACCAGTCCGCTCTGGCATTTTGGTTGGGGTAGCACGAACGTCGAAAGCGAGTACCAAACGTATCTGGCCAATGGCGTGACGTTTCAGACGCCGCTGACACGGCTCAATGCCAATCTGCTGTTCGCCTATTTGAAAGCGCCGGACGGGGCGCTGGTCGAGATCAATACGGCGGCTTCGCAGGCCTTTACGCATACGCATTTATTCAGCGCCGCGCCACTTTGCACGGCGGAGTGGTATGTCAAACATTTGGGTGCGCTCAGCCGCACGCCGCCGCGTGAGAATTGCGTAGCGCCCTTTGCCGCACCCAGTGAACCGCTCGGCGTGATTCGCGCGCCGGCGGCGACGGTGCGCTTCGGCAATGTCAGCCTGATTATTTACCCGCAACAGAAGCCCGAAAAGCTGGTCAGCCCGCGCGGCCACGTGCTGGATCACTTCGCGTTGCGTGTGCCCAATCTCGCCGCGACGCTCGCGGGCCTGCGCCAGGCGGGGGTGAAGGTGCTGAAGGACGTTCATCCATTCGGCAAAAGCAAAAGCTTGGCCGCCTTTATCGAAGGGCCCGATGCCAATGAGATTGAATTGATCGAGGTCAGGAATTGAAAATGGTCTGCGGCTGAAACGAACATCTCACCCAATCAAATCACAGCGGCAACTTGAAAAGCCTCAATCTCAGCGCCGCTAAAGCCGAGTTCACTCAACACCTCGACCGTATGTTCGCCCAATAACGGCGCGCGTTTGCGCACTGTGCCCGGCGTGGCGGAAAGGCGCACGGGCGTATTGGCCAGCGGAATCGCGGTGGGGCTGCCCGGATAGTCCACGTATTGCAGCAGCTCGCGGGCTTGCACTTGCGGATCGCTCAGCACTTCCTGCAAGGCATAAACGGGCCCGGCAGGCAGGCGCACGGCTTCGAGTTGTTGCAATGCCTCAGCGGTTGTGCGCGCCGCCGTCCAGGCGGTCATCACTTCGGAAATCAGTTGGTAATGGTCGCCGCGCGCCAAATCATCAGCGCAGCGCGGGTCGTTGAGCAGGTCTGCGCGTCCCATCAATTTGGCCCAGCGTTCAAACATCGGCTGGCCAATCGTGTGCACGACGATCCAGCCGTCGCGCGTGCGATAGGTGTCGTTCGGCGCCGAATGAAAACCCGCATTGCCGCGCTGTGCGCGCACGACGCCGTTGACATGGCGTTCGGCCAGCAAGGATTGCATCAGCATCACGCCAGTGGCGAGCAGTGAGCCTTCGACGACTTGCCCTTGCCCGGTGCGTTGTTTTTCAAAGAGTGCGACCATCGTGCCAAAGGCCGCGTGCAAGGCGGTGCCGAAATCTTCAAACGCGGCGGTGCTGCGCACGGGCGCGCCGGGGAAGCCCGTCAAACTCATTGCGCCCGACATGGCTTGGGCAATCGAATCGAAGCCCGCCCGCTGGGCATACGGCCCAGTCGAACCGAAGGTCGAAATCATCGTCAGGATGATGTCCGGCTTGATTGCTTTAAGTGATTCGTAATCGAGGCCGAGCTTTTGCAACACATCCACGGGCAGGTTGGCTACGACAACATCGGCGCTGGCGATCAGGGGGCGTTTGATTTCGGCGCTTTGCGGATGGGCGGGATCGAGCGTGAGACCGCGTTTGTTGCGGTTCATGTTCATAAACAACGCGCCGTCGCCGGTTTCGCTCAACGGCGCCAGGTTGCGGTCTTCGCCCCCGTCGCGGCGTTCGATGCGAATCACGTCCGCGCCCATGTCCGCCAGCAAGGCCGCGCAATACGGCCCGGCGATGTAGCGCCCAAAATCGAGCACGCGGATTCCGGCCAGTGGCTGTGTCATAGCTTATTTGGAGTGCGGGTTTCCAAAACTCATCATTAGGCAAAAGAATAAAGGCAAAGGAATGATGGTCGGCGACCGGCAGCGCCATTCCCTTGCCAAGTGCCTTTAGTCTTTGCGGGCGTGTCCTTCAACCAGTTCGATGCGCACTTTGTCCGGCCCTTCGATAAAGGCGAATTTGACCGGGCCGATGGCGCGAATCTCGTCCGTCACCTTGACGCCGTCTTTGCGCAGCTTTTCCAGCGCGTCGGCCAGGTTGTCTACGCTGAAGCCGATGTGGTCGGTCGTGTGGCCTTTGGTCGAATCGAATTCGGTGCGGCCTTTCCACTGCGCGGCATAGGTCTTTTTCGGAATTTCGATGGGGTAGATGATGATGTTGACGTTGTCGGCCTGCAGCGTAACGCTCGGCCCGATTTTCAGCTCGCGACGCGTGCTGCGCGCTTTGGCATTCATGTATTTCTTGTACCACTCACCTGCTCCGACCGGGTCGGCGCTGAAGAGATGCAGATGGCCGAAGTTGTGATGGTTCGCCGTGTTCAGTTCGATCAACTGTTTGTCGGGGCTTTCGACGTAAGCGTAAAAGAACGTGCCCGTCGCGCCGTTGCCGCCGATGTCGCTGATGTCTGTCAACGGCGTAAAGAACTTCGTGCCGCTCGCCAACTGTTTTTCATAGGTCGCTTTCATGTCTTCAGCGCCCCAGCCGAAATGCCAGATGGCCGAGGTCAGCTCGCTGTTGGGCGGCTGCGCCGTTTTCGTAAACAGCATCCACGATTTCTGCGTCCAGACAGCGTCCACCAAACCGGCAAACCTCGCTTTCTCGCTGGCGAATTTGCTGGTGTAAAACTCGATGGCGGCTTTCGGATCGGTCGTGTTGAGATGCAGGTGATGCCAGTGCGCATCCACAAAGGGCGCGGCGGCAGCGGGCGGTGGTTGCGGTTGTGTTTGCTTGCCGTCTTGGGCGGCCTGCAAATACGTCAACGCCGGCAGCGTGAGGGCGGCGAACAAACACAAGGTGATGACGACTTGTTTGCGGCTAACGAATCTGTTCATGGGTTTCGTTCCTGTTCTCAAAGAAGCCTGAGGCCGCAGCGGCAAAGTGCTTACCGTTGTGGCCTCGACTGCGAAATTATCGGCGGTGAATCACAAAGCTAATCGCTCGCGCGTACCCAGCCATACGCTGCGTTATTGCGTTGTCCACCGGTCTCTAAGTAAGCGATCTTCAGTTTCTCCAACGCATCGGCGGGCAAGGCTTTGCGCTTAGCTTTCACATCCACGTTATAGAGCTTCGCGGCATTCAGGCCGAAGATTTTCGCCTTGTCCTCTTTGGTGATTTTCTTGTAGCCGAATTTCTCGCACATCTCATCCGAAATCTGGAAGCGTTTGAAGGCGTCAATGCCCCATTGCGGCGAACCCCACCACAAGCAGTCCGTGCCCCAGACGACGTGATCGGCGCCATAGGTTTTGATGTTCTTGCCCATGCCGTGCATGCACATTTCGGGGTGCACAATCGCCAGCGTGTTGAAGAAGCTGCCAACCTCGCAATAAACGTTGTTCATTTTCGGATTCCGCTTCTTGATGTCCATCAGGATCGAATGCCATTCGAAATCGCCCGTAGCCGGATCGTATTTGTTCAACTCCAGCCAGTTCGCGCCCTCGCTGTTGCCGTGCTTGATCGCCGAGTGGTAGACGATGAAGTTGAAATCGGGATTGCGCAGCGCCGCCTTCTCGATGTCTTTCGGGTTTGCCAGATGACCGAGCGTGCGCGATTGGGACGAGTAACCTTTGTGGACACTGATGAGCTTCAGCCCAAGTTTGCGCGACTCTT
>JANOWX010000436.1:0-12042 GCA_031418175.1 Acidobacteriota bacterium
GGTGACGATGGATTTCGTTGGGCATCGTCGCCTTTTCCTGCGGCGGCGTTTGCTCTTCGCGTTCGAGCAGCTTGCGGGCTTGGGCCAGGCGCTCTTCGGTTTCTTTCACCAGGCGGTGCGTGGGTTGATATTTCTGGCGCAATTGCGCGGCTTGCATTTCAAGCACGAGGATTTCGTCTTTGATGCGGTCGCGCGCGCCGGTGTATTTGGTGCGCACTTCGGATTCAATCCGTTCGGGCGTGGCGGCCAGTTGCGTTTTCAGCGTGGTCAGGCGCTGTTGTGTCTCCAGCTTTTCGGTGCGTGTGGCATTGAGTTGCTGCTGCAACATATAGAACTGTTGCAGCAGCAATTCCCGCTGAGCTGGGCTGCCCGCGAACCCGTGGGCCAGATCGAAGCGTTTCAGCGCTTCGATGGCCGCATGTAATTTCCGGTTGAACTCTTTGCTTTGCGTGCGGAACACCTCGGCGGCTTTCTCGTTCTGATTCAAGCCCAAGTGATGCTCGGCGTATTTTTGATAGAGCACTTGCAACACCCGGGCGGCGCGTTCGGGCGATTCGTCCTGATAACTGACTTGCAGGATGCGCGATTTCTTGATGGGCACGGCTTCCAGGCTTTCGCCCATGCGGGTGACGGCTTGCTCGAATGACGAGGCTGGCGCCTGTTTGTGCAAGGTGCGATACCACTCGCCAAACCTGCTGGCGGGTTCAGGCTCGCCGGTCGTTTGGCCCAAACCCAGTTGCAGGGCGGTGGCTTCGAGCACGGCGCGGCTTTGCAGGATTTCCAGTTCGGAGTTGAAATCCTCTTCGGTCAATTCGCCGCGCAGCATATCGTTGGTCTTGTCAGAAGAACTGACTTGCGGGTCGAGCCGGTCGCGCGTGATCAAAATCTTCATCGTGGACTGATAGCGCGGCGGCATACGCAATGTCACCAGCGTGCCCAGGGCGACGACGGCGGCGAAGACGGCAAACACCAACATTTGCCGCGCCAGCAAAACGCGTCCGATGTCTGTTAAGGTGATTGGCATTGTCAGGGGCCGTTCGTTCATTTTGAATCTCGCCTCAACTAAACCAGCTTTGGGCAAACTTCGGCTAACCCCGGCGCGCATCTGGCGTGCTGACCGGGTTGCCTGTGGTCTGATACAACGTTCGTGGTGCTCGCTGCTTGGACTAAAAATGCAGGGTGGCGTGGACCGGAAGTGTTTAACGTTCAAACCCGGCGGCCGTGCCGCGGAGCAGAGGGTTTGAGCGTTAGACGCAGGCTGCCACGCGCCACCTTGCCAGTGTTTAGGAGCTTACCAACGAACCGAAATGTGTTTTTGAAAGGTAACGTGGCGGTGAGGCGCAGTGTCTCGCCTAGCTACGCCTCACCTTTTTCGCGGGTCGTCATCGGGAATCACACCAGCGCTCTTCAGAGCGGCACGACCGCTGGTGCAGAGTAGGACAGATTTTAGTCTGTCCGCAGTGGCGCTTTGCAGACCGCGCCGCTTCACAATAGGACAGCAAAAGTCTGTCCTACGTGTGTGGTCTTAATACAACAAGCCCGCCGCCGGGATGACTGAGCGGAACGCATCCATCACACGGGAAATCTTAGTGAGCTTGGCATCCGGCACGAAGATGTAGTCGCCATCCTGCAAAGTGAAATCGTAAGCTTTCTTGGTATCCGAAATCATCGTCAGCGCATCGTGCTGGGTCACGCGCAACTTGCCGTCACCCGTCGGGCGTGCGTGCAACACCAACCGGCGGTTGGCGTCATTGGTGAACCCCCCAGCCAAAATGACCGCTTGCATTAGGGTTTGCCCGGAGCGCAATTCAAAGCTGCCGGCTTTTTGCACTTGGCCCCCGACAAACACGTGCGCCATCTGGAATTCAGTCAGATTGACCGAGATGACCGGGTTGACCAGCACTTCGCTGTAAGCTTTTTCGAGCCGCTGTTTAACTTGCGGCACGGTCTGGCCGCCCACGCGCACTTCGCCGATTGTCGCCAGCGTGATGTACCCATCCGGGCGCACGACCAAGGTGGCCTCATTCAATTCGGCGTGATAGGGAAACTTGATGCTCAGTTTGTCGCCGCTGCGGATCAGGTACGACTCATCGGCTTGCTGTGCGGCTTTCTGCTCGATCATCTTTTGCGCGATGACGGGGGCCGCCGCGATCAAGGCGATCAACTCCAGGCAGAGCCAGCCGCGCAGCAGATGTTTTTTCAGCGGATTACGTTGGGAGTTGGCTGGCTTGGCACTTTGTGCAAGCTGGAAGTTATTGAAGAAGAGCTTTGTTCCGTTCACCATTGTTACCCTCACCGTAATGCTTGTTCAGGTAAGCGGCCCGTCCCCGTCCGCTTCACCAATCACCGTTTCGTTTCAATCTGCTTGGGAGTTTCTTGTTAACGGCCCGTTCGTTAAGGCGCTCGCCTGCGAACGAGCCGTTAATCCCCCCCAAAACTAACTGCGTCTGCCGTCCTAGCGACGCAGGAGTATGAAACCATAATTGTTTGATTCAAGAATCGGAAGGGCGAACCATTTTGCTAAGAATTAGTATGGCTAAGTAGGACTGTTTTGGACGAAGCGGCACATGTGTCCGGCAATTCTGGGGTAGATTGACACTGGTTTAGTTTGATTCTTACGATTCAGCACTCTTGGCCCACGCATGCTGTGTAATAAATTTATAGCTCTAACACTTATGTGCGAGAAGATTCAAAGTAAGAATCTACCGCGAACAGTTTTAGGAGTTTGTCCTACCCGCAAACAATGCTAGGCGTTCGCTCCCTCTTCTTCTTAACTTTGTGTCTCACGCAGTCCGTTCAACACGTCAAATCCACACCTAAGCAGATCGCACCGCGAAGGCGATGTCTTTAGGGCCTTATGGCAATAAATTCAAGCTGGGGCAGGTATGTGTTAAACAAAGAAGTGCAGTCCGTATGAGGAGGTTTATGCAAAGTGAGATTTTGTTTTTGCATGGCCTAGCAATACTGCCGGCAATGTTCTGAGCCGGGTCAAAGGAAGCGGTATTGCTTTCTCCTCCTTCGTGACTGTGAAATTGTTGTTGCACTTCAAACGCGTTGCAAACGCGCTCGACATCGCTCGCGCAATGGTTAAGAGCATGACAGCGGCCGCATAAATGTTTTTATAGTCCGCATAAATGTCACGCTCGGCTTTGTGTAACCGCGAAAGCTGCAAGCGTTTGATGAAGGGAATGGAAAGGACGAATGATGATCAGAAACATCCTCAATAGACTTAAGAAACGGCGACACGAGCGCGGAATCGTGGTAGCAGTAACTTGTATGGCTGGTACCTGTATCATTGGCATGGCGGCCTTTGCCGTGGACATCAGCCATTTCTATCTGGTGGGGTCGGAATTGCAAAATGCAGCGGATGCGGCGTCGTTGGCAGGTTCGGCGGAGCTGGATGGTTATGCCACCGGGATCAGCAAGGCCGCCGATCATGCGACGTCAATGATGAACAAAACTGAGTTTGCCGGGGCGACGGTGCAGTTTGCGCGTGAGAATGTCCGTTTCGCTGTCAATCTGTCCGATTTCAACAATGGCGGATTGGGGCGCAGTGAGACGGACGCGAAACTGGCGGCAGCCAATATTCGCTTTATTCGAGTGAAGACTTCGCCGCAGCAGGTTAGCACCATCTTCGCGGGCTTGTTCCTGGGGACGGATACAGTGGGTCTGACCCGGGAGGCCGTCGCGGGACAAACCGTCAGCGGCATGGGGAATGATATTGGCCTCAATCGCATCTGCAATTTTGTGCCGTTGGCGGTGATTCAGGATGACGTGACCGGTGCGCCGCAGAATGTTAATCCGGAGTGCCCGAACAAAACGCAATTCACAGCCGGATGCACCTATGTGATTCGGGGCGGGTCGAATGATGCGGTTTCCGCCGGCAATTTCCAAATTCTGGCGATTGGAAATGAGCGGGGCGCCAATGCAGCCCGCGACCGCATGGGGCTCGGCTGTTCGGAATGCTACCAACCAGGTTCTTTTATTGGCACCGAACCAGGGCAGAACACGGGGCCCATCCTGGCCGGCTTGAACACGCGGTTTGGCGATTACAAGCAGAATATGGATCCCGGTACGTACCCGCCTGACAACAACATCAAGGAAGGTATTACCTACGCAGAATACAAGAGTGGTCTGCCGCAATACTTTACCGCCGGCGGCCCTGGCAGCTTGCCCAACCGGCGCGTCATCATTTTGCCCATCGTCAACACCAGTGAATTTTCCGGCGGGCGCACGTCCGTGCGCATTGCCAAGTTTGGGGCGTTCTTTTTGCGTAGCCAAATCAAACCTGGCGGTGACAATGAAATCGTCGCTGAATTTGTGAATCGGCCTGTGGTGATGGGCCGCGCGTATTATTCTCCGGCGGATGTCGTCGCGGGCTTTTCTGGTGGCGTGATGATTTCCGGTGTCGCCCTTTACCGGTAGCTGCAACTAAACACTGAAGGTGGAAGACCCAACGCTTCCAGTTTCGGTTTCTCGATAACTTACTCCCAAAACTGAACGATCAAGTGCCGCTTTCGAATCGCTTGCGCAGGCTTGCCTGCATGGGCGATTCGAGGCGGCGATTTTTTTTGGAGCTGGCAAAATTATGAAAACCAATCCCCCCCTGCAAAAAACTCTTTCGCCTAAAAGACGCGCGGCTTTGGCCCGCTGTCTTTGGCTGGTGGCCGGATGCTGCGTCCTGTTGGCGGTGTTATCCCTCAATGGCAGTCAGCGCCCCGCAGCGGCGGCGGCAGCAGTTGGCGCAACCTCGCCCGATGGCCTTTGGACCTTCCAGGACGTGCAGACGCCGCCCAATCAGCGCAAAGCAACGCTGAACATGATGGCGCTGCTCGGATTGCTGGCGAATGCGCTGTCTGAATCCAACTATCAACTCAATCAGAGTACGTTGATTGCCACGCTGCCCATACCAGACGGCACCTTTATGCGGTTTCGCTTACTCGAAGCGTCGGTGTTAGACCCTTCGCTTTCGTTGCAGCATCCCGAAATTAAATCGTACCGGGCTCAGGGCGTGGATGATCCGTCCGCCTATGCCCGCTTCGACGTGACGCCGCGCGGCTTTCACGCGCTGGTTTTGTTGAAGGAGAAAACCGTCACCATCCAACCAGTCAGTGCCAGTGACTTCACCACCTATGTCACCTACTACGGCCAGAACATCGTCAGCAATGCCGATTTTCAATGTCTGGGCGCGCAACTGCCCCCAACCAGTCAACTCATGTCGAGCGAGACCAGCGCGCCGGGTTTCAATCAAATGTTTACAGCGGTCGGCTCGGTGCGGCGCAATTACCGCATTGCCATCGCCACGACGCAGGAATACACCAACAACGGCAACCTGGGCGGCGGCAGCGTCAGCAACGCGCTGGCTTCGATCAACACCTGGCTGAATGCGGTCAATGCGATTTATGAACGCGATTTGTCGGTGCATCTCAACCTGGTCGCCAGCAACAGCAACATCATTTACACCACCAGCAGCGATCCGTTCACCAATGGCGATGTGACGGCCATGCTGGGCGAAGTGCGCACGGTCATGCGCGACGTGGTTGGCACGGCCAACTACGATGTCGGCCACGTGCTGGGCACGGGCAACAACGGCGTCGCTTACATCGGCGTGGTTTGCAACGGCGCGGATGCAGGCGATAACAAAGGGCCGGTCAAAGGCGGCGGCGTCAGCCTGATTGATCCGAATGCAATGGTCGGCGATACCTTCTTTATGACCCGCATCGCGCATGAAATCGGCCACCAATTCGGCGCGCAGCACAGCTTCAATGACATTGGCACTTACGGCGCCAGCCGCGCGCCTAATTCGGCTTACGAATCAGGCACCGGCCTGTCGCTGATGTCTTACGCGGGCGCTGCCACAACCGCGATCGTCGCGTCCGGCGAACGCGCGCCGCACTTCCACGGCGGCAGCATCGGCGAGATCACGGCGTACGTCAGCGGGTCGGCCACCTGCTACACCTCGTCCTCGACGGGCAACACGCCGCCGACTGTCAACGCAGGCAGTGATTACACCATCCCGCGCAACACGCCCTTCAAACTGACGGCGACAGCCAGCGACAATGATGCGGGCGACAATGCCAACCTGACCTATGCCTGGGAGCAGATGGATGCGGGCGGCGCAAGCTACGGACAAGGCTCGTTCAGCGATGCGGGCGATCCTTCGAGCACGACGCGCCCGATCTTCCGCCCGTTTGAGCCGAGCGCCAGCGCCGCGCGCACCCTCCCCTCGCTGACTTACATCCTGAATAACGCCAACGTGCCGCCAGCCACGATAGTGGATGCCTATGGCTATACCATCCAGACGGCGGAGAATCTGCCGAACGTCACGCGCACGCTCAATTTCCGCGCGACGGTGCGCGACGGGCGCGGCGGGGCCAGCGATGACGGTGTGGTGTTGAATGTGGACGGCGCGTCCGGCCCGTTCGCCGTGAGCGCGCCGAACACGGCGGTTTCGTGGGCGGGCGGCTCGTCGCAAACCGTGACTTGGAGTGTGGCGAACACGAATGTCTCGCCGGTCAATTGCGCCAACGTCCGGTTGTTGCTCTCGACTGACGGCGGCCAGACCTTCCCGCTGGTGCTGGCGTCCAGCACGCCGAATGACGGCTCGCAGGCGGTGACAATGCCGACCGGCTACAACACAACACAGGCGCGCGTGAAGGTCGAAGCCCTCAACAACATTTTCTTCGATGTCTCCAACGTCAATTTCACGCTCACGTCGGGCGTGACTACCTGTTCATCGGTTACCAGCGTCAGCCCGACGAGCATGTATTTCGTGAGCGGCGGCGGCGCAAGCAGTTTCAGCGTGACCAATTCCTCCACCTGCCAATGGACGCCAGTGAGCAGCGTCACGTGGATCACGGTTACGTCAAGCCCAGGCATTGGCAACGGCACGGTCAGTTTCGGCGTGGCTGCCAGCACCGGGGCCGCGCGTAGCGGCACGATCAAACTCGGCAGCACGACTTTTACCGTGAATCAGACGGCTTCGACTTGCACTTACACCGCTTCCCCAACCAGCGTGAGCTACACATCAACGGGCGGTACGGGAAGCATTAGTGTCACGCGCAGCAGTACGGGGTGCGGGTGGAACGCCTGGAGTAATGCCTCGTGGATCACGATCACCAGTGGTTCGAGCGGCACCGCCAACGGCACCACGGCTTATACCGTGGCGGCCAACACGGGCGCTGCGCGCACCGGCACGCTGACAGTCGGTGGTGTCACGGTGACGATCAGCCAAAGCTGCGGCGCAACCATCAGTCCGGCCAGTGTTTCGGTTGCGGCAACCAGCGCGACTGGCACCGTGAGTGTCACTTCGGCCGGTACCTGTGCGTGGACGGCATCGAGTAATGCCACTTGGCTGACCATCACAGCGGGCGCAAGTGGCAGCGGCAACGGCACGGTTAGCTACTCAGTGGCCGCCAACACAGGTTGCGCGCGCACTGGCACGTTGACCGTCGCGGGCAACACCTTCACGGTGACGCAAGCCTCCGGTTCGGGGTGTAATCCCGTTCCCACGCTCACCAGCCTGAGTCCGTCTTCAATCAAATACGGCAGCGCGGGCTTTACCCTGACGGTCACAGGCACCGGCTTTGTTTCCGGCGCGGTGGTGCGCTGGAAGGGCGTTGACCGCACGACGACGTTTGTCAGCAGCACACAGGTGACGGCGGCGATCCTGACGGCTGATGTCAAAGCGAAGGGCAGCGCGGCGGTGCCCGTCTTTAACCCGACCCCTGGCGGTGGATTGTCGAATAGCCTGACCTTCACCATCACGCCTTAGTAGCGGCTGAGCAAAGGGGCAGCGAGCTACCTCCCCCAACGACTGGCAACGCTGAGGTACCCCAGCGTTGCCAGTTCATCCGGCAACTTCGGCTAGCTAGCTAGGTAGCGAAGCGAAGTTTTCGGCTCGACCCGAAAATATCAATTATTCGCGAGAATGAACGCGCGAGTTGAAAATCCAGGGGTTCGGCGAAGTGGCTATCTCCAACCCCCAGACCGGCTGGGCTGGCGGAAGACGACAAGCCACGAAAGGATGGGTGACTATGAATTTACTATCTGCGAAAAAGCTGTTGGTTTTGGTGTGCTCCTTGCTGATTGCGGCCTTTATCGCTGTGCCATTTGTCAGCTTGGGGCAAAATCCGGTTGCCGTTGTGCCAGGTGAAATGCTGGTGCAATTCAGGGCGAATGCGACGGCGGCTGAGAAATCGCGTGCTTTTGGTAAAGTCAACGCAACGCAAAAGTCAGTGCTGGTAAGCAAGAACAAACGGGCGGATGGCGGCGGGGATTTAGTGCAGGTGACTTATCAGGCAAATCTTTCAAGTCCACAAGCCCGTCGTGCGCTGGCTGCTGACGGGGCGGTTGAATTTGCCGAACCGAATTGGGTTTACACCCCGGATGCGGTGTCGAACGACCCTTATTACACCAACGGCTCGCAATGGGGAATGTGCGGCGCATTGACATCGCCCGCCAATCAATTTGGCAGCGCCGCCGCGACTGCCTGGGCGTTGGGCGTCACGGGAAGCGATACTGTATACGTCGGCATGATTGACGACGGCATCCAGTACGATCATCCCGATCTGGACGGCCAGGTCTGGGTCAACCCTTACGACCCGATTGATGGCGTGGATAACGATGGCAACGGTTACGCAGACGACGTGCGGGGTTGGGATTTCGCCAACAATGACAGTTCTATTTATGACGGCGCGCGGCGCGGTGCGCTGGATGTACATGGCACGCACGTGGCCGGCATCATTGGGGCCAAAGGCGGCAACGGCGCCGGCGTGGCGGGTGTCAATTGGAACATTAAACTCATCTCGACCAAATTCCTCGGGCCGCTGGGCGGCGACACGGCCAATGCCGTGCGGGCGCTCGATTACCTGATTGACCTGAAACAGCGCCACGGCCTGAATATCGTGGCGGCGAATGCGTCGTGGGGCGGCGGGGATTATTCGCAAGCCTTCGTTGACGCCATTGGGCGCGCCGCTGCCGCCAACATTCTGTTTGTGGCCTCGGCGGGCAATGGGGGCGCGGACTATGTCGCCGACAACAATGACGTGACGCCGCACTATCCTTCCAGCTATCCGCACGCCAACATCATCTCGGTGACAGGCATTGATGCGGCGGGCGCGAAGTATGTCAGCGGCAATTATGGCGCGACCAGCGTGGACATTGCCGCGCCGGCCGTCAATCTCATCGCCCCGGTGCCATTTGGCAAATATGGGTCGTATAGCGGCACTTCCGGCGCGACGCCGTTTGTCACCGGAGCCGTGGCCTTATATGCGTCCACACATCCCGGCGCTTCTTATCAGCAAATCAAGAATGCCATTCTCATGGGTGCGGTGCCGACCGCGTCAATGACCGGCAAGTGTGTCTCAGGTGGGCGGCTGCACATTCCAACCGCGCTGTTATTCTAGCCGCTCGGCCAAATTTGAAACCATCATCAAGAGTCACTTTGCGCTGCCGCTTTCACACCAGCGGCAGCCGCGAAGTTTTTCGATTGCCCGGAGGCACTGCGCGGTCAACCGCAGTGTTCCGGGCTTTTCTCTTTTCCTTACTCCTTGACTACGACAATCAGGGGAGGCCGCGCATCCGGCTGGCTGATTTCGTTTGCTCCGATGCTATAATTCGCCGCCAATGATTCGTAGCGAGTTCACACGCGGGAGATTTTTCATTATGACAACCAGCACAGTCACGATTGAAGTGGATGAAGCGACGGCGCAAGTCGCACGCGCCTTGATGGCAAAGGCGCAAGGCTTAGGCAAAAGCACGCGCGATTTAATCCAGGAAATGAAGACCACCGGGCAGGGCTTGCTGCTCGGCTTTGATGGTGCGGAAGTAGTCTTTACCGAGACCGCGCCCAGCGCCGTGGCTGCCAGTGCTATGTCTGCCAGTGCGCTGTCTGAAAGACTGCGCGCTGAAGCCAGGCAAACCGAACAAGCGAAACTCAGGCAATTGCTGATGGACGGCCTCAACAGCGAAGCCGGCGAGCCGATTACGCAGGCGGATTGGGAAGCCATGAAGGAAGAAGTCACACGTCGCGCGGCGAAACGCGCAGGGAGCCGGCAGTAATGCGCCTCATCGTCCGTTTGCTGGCGCGGTTTGACTTGCTCGAAGAGGCTGACTTTATCGAGGTCGCCTACAGCCTGCAAAAAGCCCATCAATTTCTCGATGCCGCCCAAAAGACTTTTACAGCACTCGCCCGGATGCCGCTGCTGGGAAGCGCCCGCCCTGACTACGCACAAGAGATACCGGAGCTTCGGCAATGGCGCATCAAAGGCTTTGAAGACTATCTGATTTTTTATGTTCCGCTTGGCCAGAATGGCGTGGAAATCGTCCGGGTTTTGCACGGCAAGCGCGACCTTCCGCTGATTCTCGAGGACGAGCAGTCATAAGATAGCCCGCTGTACAAGGCTCAACGCTCCGATGCTATAATCCGCCTCCAAATGATTCGCATCGAAGACGTAGTGAGAAAGGTCGAACGCTTTCACCCCGACGCAGACATTGATCTGCTGCGCCGGGCGTATATCTTTTCGGCCAAAGAGCACAAAGACCAGGTGCGCGCCTCAGGCGAACCCTATCTGATTCATCCGCTGACTGTGGCTGAAATCCTGGCCGACATGCGCATGGATGTCGTCACCGTCAGCACCGGCCTGCTGCACGACGTGGTCGAAGACACGCTGACCACGCTCGCCGACATCGAGAAATACTTCGGCAAGGACGTCGCCCATCTGGTTGACGGTGTCACCAAAATCAGCAACCTCGGCAAGAAATCCATTTCCAAAGAAGAAGCCCAAGCCGAAAACCTGCGCAAGATGGTGCTGGCGATGGTGGATGACATACGCGTCGTGCTGGTCAAATTGGCCGACCGGCTGCACAACATGCGCACGCTGCAATTCCTGAAACCCGAAAAGCGCAAACGCATCGCGCAGGAAACGCTGGATGTTTACGCGCCCATCGCGCACCGCCTGGGTATGGGCAAACTGCGCGGCGAATTGGAAGACTTGGCTTTGCAGTATCTGGACCCGGACGGTTATGCGCGCCTGCGCGAGGAAGTCGAAAACCAGCGCGCTTCGACCGAGGCTTTTTTGGCAGAAGTCCGCGCCCGCATTGCCGAAAAAATGAATGAGGAAGGAGTGCCCTTCGTCCGCATTGACGGGCGCATCAAACGGCTTTACAGCATTTACCTGAAATTGCAGCGGCAGAAGATTCCGCTCGACAAGGTTTATGACATGGCCGCTGTGCGCATCATCACCAAGGAAGACGGCGATTGTTATTATGCCCTGGGCGTGATGCACAAATACTGGAAGCCCTTTCAAGACCGCATCAAGGATTTCATCGCCGTGCCGCGCGAAAACGGCTACCAGTCGCTGCACACCTCGGTCATCGGCGAAGAAGGCCATCACTTTGAAGTCCAGATTCGCACCGAAGAGATGCACCGCATCGCCGAAGAAGGCATCGCCGCCCACTGGAAATACAAAGAGGGCATAGGCGCCGACAACAGCGAAGACGAGATGATGAACTGGTTGCGGCGGCTGGTCGAATGGCAGCAGGACACGGCCACCAGCGCGGTGGATTTCATGCAGGCCTTCAAACTCGACCTGTTTCCCAAAGAAGTCTATGCCTTCACGCCCAAAGGCAAGGTCGTGCAATTGCCGCGCAACGCCACGCCGATTGATTTCGCCTACGCCATTCACACCGAAGTCGGCAACACCTGCACCGGGGCCAAAGTCGGCGGGCGCATCGTGCCGCTGAAATATGAGATCAAGAACGGCGACGTGATCGAAATCCTGACCACGCCCGGCCACAAACCCAGCCGCGACTGGCTAAATTTCGCCACCACCTCGCGCGCCAAGAGCAAGATCAAACATTGGCTGATCGAACAGCAGCGCGAAAAATCCATCGAAGTC
This sequence comes from Acidobacteriota bacterium, assembly GCA_031418175.1. Lineage (GTDB taxonomy): Bacteria > Acidobacteriota > Blastocatellia > RBC074 > RBC074 > JACPYM01. The sequence goes on from JANOWX010000436.1 coordinate 11,901, forward strand.
GGCCGCAAGCTGTTTGAGAAAGAGGCCCAACGCTTGCGGCTGAAAACCAAAACTGTCCTGGGCAGTGAACAGATGAATCAGGTCTTGAGCGATCAGGGCATCGCCAAGCTCGACGATATGTTCGCGGCCATCGGTTACGGCA
>JANOWX010000437.1:0-3923 GCA_031418175.1 Acidobacteriota bacterium
GATGATTGATCACACTGTCACAGAGGCTGTCGTTGAGCTACGACGCATTTTCAAAGAAGATTTAACGGGGCCGTTCCCGTATGCCGATTGCCGCCGCTTGCGTGCCAGCAGCGAAGGAACTTATGAGGGATTGATTCCTGACTTCGATCTTTACTTCTGGGAAGTGGCGAAGTATTGCAGCCTCGGCAAAAAATTACTGCGCTTGCCGAAAGACGATTTAAGCAAAGCGCGCGCGACACTCACCAAATCATTCTTCGAGAAACATCCCGAATACCTGCCGTTGGCCGCGCTGATCAACGAGACCGCGACCCCCACGCTTCACGCCGACCTCAAACTCCACGATGAGTTGCGACGCCGGCTGCTCGCGGTAGTCTCAACCCTGTTGGCGGAGGCCGCGGCGGCTGGCAATGAAATGCCGGCCCAAGCCACTGCCGCTTATGCAACACAAAGGAAACTCGCGTAACCGATGAAGTCACCACACCCGCCCGTTGTTCAAATCTCGCTCGATCTCACCGACATCCACGAAGCCCTCGCCACCGCCCGCCTCGCGCTCGAAGCCGGCGTGGACTGGCTCGAAGCAGGCACGCCGCTCATCCTGGCCGAAGGGCTGCACGGCGTGCGTGCCTTGCGCCAAGAGTTCCCCGGTGTGCCCATCGTCGCCGACCTGAAAACCATGGACGGCGGTTATCTGGAAGCCGAGATGATGGCCAAGGCAGGCGCGACGCATGTGGTCGTGATGGCGCGCGCGCACGCCGAGACGATCAAATGCGTCGTCAAGGCGGGCCGCGATTTCGGCGTCAAAGTCATGGGCGACAACATGGTCTGCGACGACAAAGCCGCCGCGTCAAAGTGGATGGAAGACCTGGGCGTGGATTACATTGTGCATCACACCGGCTTTGACGAACGCAACGGCATCTTCGCCGCGACGGGCCACATGCTCAGTCCGCTCGACGACCTCAAAGCCGTCGTCGCGGCGGTCAGCATCCCGGTGCAAGCGGTCGGCGGCCTTTCGATTGAACAAGCCATCAGCATGCCTAAACATGGTGCGCCGCTGGTCGTGATCGGCGCGCCGCTGGCGATTGACGCGCATTCGTTCAGCGTAGCGAGTAATGACCTAAAAACTGTTCTTAGTGAAATCGTGCGGAGGATCAATCAATGAGTGCAGTTGGGAGCGCAACGATGGCAGCCGTCGTCCAATACGACCTCAAACCCGGTTCGGTCGAAGTCCGTGAAGTGCCCGTCCCCGAAATCAGCGAAGACGAAGTGCTGCTCCGGGTCGGCGGCGTGAGCGTTTGCGGCAGCGACGTGCATCAATACCACGGTTCGCAAAGCTGGCCGGTGAATACGCCGGTTATCCTGGGCCACGAATTCGGCGGCATCGTCGCGGCCAAGGGCAAGCGCGTGCGCGGCTTCAAGGAAGGCGACCGCGTAGTGTCGGAAACGGCTTCGTATATTTGCGGCCAATGCATGATGTGCCGCACCGGAGCTTATAACTTGTGCCCGCAGCGCAAAGGCTTCGGCTATGGCATCAACGGCGCGATGGCCGGGTATGTGCGCGTGTCTGAACGCTGTCTGCATCACATCCCCGACAGCCTGCCGTTTGAAAAGGCGGCGCTGACCGAGCCGTGCTGCGTCGGCTACAACTGCGTCATAGAGAAAAGCAAAGTGAAACCGGGCGACACAGTGGTCGTCTTCGGCCCCGGCCCGATTGGTTTGCTATGCGCAGAGATGGCACGCCTCGCAGGCGCAGGCAACCTGATCGTCGCGGGCATGGCCAGCGACACTTCGCGGTTGGCGGCGGCGCGAGAGTTGGGTGTGACGCACGCGGTCAATTTGCAGGAAGTGGATTTGAAAGAGTTGGTGCTCAGCCTGGGCGACGGCCTGGGCGCGCATTTGGTGGTGGATGCGGCAGGGGCTTCGGCGGCGTTGAAAGCGGCGCTAGAGATCGTGCGGCCCGGCGGCCAGATCACCAAAGTCGGCTGGGGGCCGCAACCGCTGGGCTTCTCGCTCGATCCGCTGGTGCAAAAGGCCGTGCGCTTGCAGGGCAGTTTTAGCCATACCTTTGAGAATTGGGAAATGGTCGTTTCGATGCTGGCGTCGGGCCAGATCAATCTCAAACCGATCATCAGTCGTGTGGCGCATTTGGAAGACTGGCAGGATTGTTTTGAGGGGATGCATGGTGGAAAGTATGTTAAGGCGGTGTTGCAACCGGCACCGATCTGAGCCAAGACAAGCTATGAGAAACCAAGAATTGTTACGCACAGTTTGCGCGGAAAGCGGAATGGATTACTCCAAGCTTTCTGAACAAGATAAACAAGCAGTCAGTGATTACATCACCGCTTGCCCGGAAACCTCGCTACCAACTGAACAAGCCGCGTATTTGCGACAAAAGGCTTATCTGGCCGTGATGCAGGATCGGCTGCGAAGATTCGGCACGTGGAAGAAAGAACAACTGGTGAAATAAACGAATGACCAAAATCAATCGCTTAGCTTTTTGTATTCTGCTTTTGCTCTGCCGCCTTGCGCTGGCAGAAACCGCTTTCGGACAAACGCCCGCCGCGCCGCCCGACGAACCCGTGCGCGCGATCAAAGCCCCGCGCAATCCGCTGCCCAGCGAAGCAGCGTCCGCCGGTGTCACCAAGTTTTCGTTCCTCGTGTATGGCGACACGCGCGGGCGGCGCGACGGCTTGGAGCAGCAATACGAACATTCCCTGGTCATCAACGCGATGCTTGCTTCGATCAAGCGGCTGGAAACGAGCGCCTACCCGGTGCGCTTCGTGTTGCAAAGCGGCGACGGCGTAGCGAACGGCGCCATCGGGCGGCAGTGGAACGTCAGTTACATTGACCTGATCAACAAACTGACGCAGGACGGCGGCGTGCCGTATTACCTCACGCCGGGCAATCACGATGTCAGCAGCGCCGACATGCACGAGGCCGAACGGCGGCAGCCGGGGTTAAAGAATTTCTACGCCGCAAATGCCGAGTTGCTGCCACCCGACGGTTCACCGCGCCGCTTGAGCGGCTATCCGGTCTTTTCGTTCGGCTACGGCAACACCTTTGTGCTCGCGCTCGATTCCAACATCATCGGGGACGAAAAGCAGTTCGCCTGGTTCAAAGGGCAACTCGCTGGGTTGGATCGCAGCCGCTATCAAAACATCATCGTTTACGCGCACCATCCGACTTTCTCTTCCGGGCCGCACGGCGGGGCGAAGACCGAGCCGCCGTCGTTTATCCTGCGCGAGCGTTACACGCCGCTCTTCCGCCAGCATCACGTCAAAGTCTACTTCGCCGGGCACGATCATATGTTCGAGCACTGGGTTGAGCATTACGAAGACACGGCGGGCCGGCATCGGCTTGACCACGTCATTTCGGGCGGCGGGGGCGCGCCGCTTTACACCTATGCCGGCGACCCCGACACGCGGCCTTACCTCAAGCAGTTCGCGGCTGACAAAGTCACGCTCGACCGTCTCGCCAAACCGCCCTATGAACCGGGCGGCGGGGCCTATCATTTCGTGCTGGTGCAAGTGGACGGCGAACGCCTGAGCATGGAAGTGATCGGGGTGGATTGGGGCAAGGACTTTGCGCCGTATCGCAGCAACAAGGCGAATTTGAGAGATACAACCATGAAGTGAGACAATGCAGCCATGCGAGATTTACGAACGCTACGTGAAGTTGGAGAAGCGATGAATCAGGCCGAACTCAAATGGCCTTGTGACGAGACGATTGCGCAAAGCGTGCAGACCTTTGCTTTGCTTTATGCCCTCGCCAAAAACCATCTGGCTGAGACGGCGGAACTCTTTCGGGCTGTGCGTGAAGCGGAATTGATTGAAATGCAAAACCGGCTCAGCCAGCTTGATCGGAAGAAAAAAACGGTAGTGATAAAAATGTAAGGCTGGCCGTGTCAGTAGCCCGACCGTGAGGGA
>JANOWX010000438.1:0-4686 GCA_031418175.1 Acidobacteriota bacterium
AAGCATCCGCACGAGCCGTTCAATCTGGTGCTGCAAAAGTAACCGGATTGGCAAGGCCAAAAAGAACAGCCTGTTGAGCGCGCCGCGAGTTGAATGTCGGCGCGCTCAACAGGCTGTTTATTTCTCAGCCGCTATTTGCCAACTTGAAAGCAGCAAGGTGTAGCCGGTCAACACGCCCTCGGCAACGATCCGCTGCCCTACAAGTTGTTCCAAAGCGTCATCGTGGAATGGATTGCCACCTTGCTGGCGCAACACGTATTCACCCTCATCCGTCGCCAGCAGCACGGCGCTGTGCTCGCTTTTTGAACCTTTAGCGAAAGGCTTTTTGATGACGTGTCCGGTGAAACGCATTGCTTTACTTTGGTCACAGCGCGACCGTTATTTTGCCAGCAGTTCGCGGAACGAGACCACTTTGCCGTTGACCTCTTTGGTTACCAACGCCACGGTCTGTTTTAACCCTGCGGATGACTGAGCAGTTTTGCGCTTGCCTAACAACACATGCATCCGCACCGCCGCGCTCGGGCTCTTGGCCAGGGCGCGCGTCTTCGGCTGTACTTTGGGCGTGACCTCGAAGCTGAAGGTCGAAACAGATTCAAGTTTCTCAGCCACTATCAACTTATTGAGTTGTGCGGTGCTGCCAGTGGCAGTTGCCGCCTTTGCCTTGCTGCTTCGCTTAGTCGCCTGCGGCGCAGCGAGCGGGCGCGCGACCGCTTGGTTTTGCGTCAACCAGGCGCCGCGTTGCGCCAATTGTTGACGCCGGTCAATCCTATCATCCGGCAAATCCTGTGCTTGGACTGCCTTCGCCAACGCGCGCTTGGGCGTTTCCACCTTTACCGGATGCAGGGACGGATCGCCCAGCAGATTGAATTGCGCCAGGGTTTTCAAATCTACCGGATCGAGCGCGGGCGCGTGCGAAGCAAACTCTTGCCGTGCCTCTAACGCCGCTCGTCCAAGCGAAGAACCTTGCAGCACGTGTTTCAAAAAGAATTGGCAGATCAGATCCGCCGCGCCATTGCCTGCCGCCGGGCCGTAAGCAATCGTGGTGCTGCCCAAATAGCCATACGCCTTGCCAGCCAGATAGGTGTTGCAGATCGCCATCTGCGGCGGAGCGAGCAACGCCGGATCATACAACTCCGCGCCATAACAGCATTCGACTGCCGCGACAGTGCCTTCGCTCAGCTTGCCCGCGACGAAGCTGGCGCTGTGCGCTTTGGGAAAGCTGTTGCCCGTTTGGCCGTAAAAGAACGCATCGGCAGGCGCGCCGTGACAGTTGATGAAATGCGTGCGCCGTTTGATCTGCGCTTCCGTCCAGTTCGGCCCTTGCGTTGGTGAAGTGCGCGTCTCGGCCCCAGCACCAAACAGATTGGACAAACTGAGCTTGGTAGATTTTTCCCAGACCTTGGCGCTGACGCCTAAATGCGCGTGGTATTCGCTGGCGGGCAATTGTTGGGCTGTGGCTGCCGTCGTCAGCAATCCAACCAGGTACGCCGGGTCTTGGCCGCCCGTGAGATCGGGCAAGCGGCCCAAGACGCGCGTCGGCCCGATGAAATCCTGTATCTTTTGGCTGTAGGGCGCATCGCAGGCGTAAGGCAAATCGCCGTACGCAAATTTGTCGGGATCGTTATCGCCATCAAACACCGGATTGAGCATATCCTGATGCGGCACGACATCCACCGCGCCCAGGATCAGCAGATATTCAGGCAGCAAAGCCCGGTAGATGGCGTCAATGGCCAGCTTGTTCTGTTTCGCATGCGCCGCGTCAGTCACGGCCGCAACCTTGAATTTCTTCATGGCAGTCGCACTGTCGAGCGCGATGACGCGCGTTTTAAAGCCGCGCAGCTTGTCAGCGGCGATCAGTTTCTTCCAGGCCGTTTGAATCTTGGTCAGGCCCTTGCCATATTTTTTGCGCAAGGCGGAAACATTGGTGACGATGATTTTGTCGGTCATAGTGGCTGCTCCTTTGTTGAAGAGGCCCTTGCCATGCCAAGGGCGCGAGCTATTCGGCTAAAGGCGTGCGTGAAAGCGACGCCAAAGAATTTGCAATACGAGCGGGAGAGTAACGAACGCGCGCAGCTTCGCGCTCAGGCTAAGCAAAGTCAAGCGCGCCAGTTCGTGAGAATGCTCCTGGGCTAAAGCAAGTGCTCTTGCCGCAGATGAACGCGGAAAGACGCGGATGAACGTGACAGACGAAAGGTATTCATCCGCATTTCTCAGCGTTCATCAGCGGCTAAAGTTTCTCCGCTGGTTTCCAACACCGACTTGTACGGATCAACCAGCAACCACATCACCGCGCCCATCGCGAAAACAGCGGCCATCACATAAAACGGCAGCGCCCACGAATTGAACTTCTCCACCACATAACCAACCACCAACGGCGCAATCGCGCCACCGATGTTACCGAATGAATTCATAAAGCCGGTCACAACACCCGCATTGCGCCGCCCGACATCTAAACACACCGACCAAGCCGCGCTGATCGTGGCCGACTGGCAACACAGCGCCAGCGCCAACAACACCGCCGCCCACACGCGATTTTCGACTTGCGGCACAGCCAGCAACAGCAAGCCGCTCAGCCCATACCCACAAGCACCCACGCCACAACGCGCGATCTTCAAGCCATGTGTACGCGCCAGCCGGTCGGTCAGCCAGCCGCCAAACCAGAAGGTGCCGATGCTCAACACCCACGGCAAGGCCGCATACCATTTCGCATTGTCAGCAGGGAAGCCGCGCGCCTTGATCAAATACGTCGGCAACCAGGTCAGGTAAAAATACAGGCTGTAGGCGTAGGCGAAATACATCAGGCAAATCGTCCACATATTGCGGCTGGTGAACAGCGCGCGCCATGGCACGTGATGTTTCTCAGGCTGATGTTCCAGCGCGCCACTGCGAATCAACGCAACCTCAGCAGCATTCACTGCGGGATGCTCTTCTGGTTTATCGCGGAACCAGCGATACCACACCAACGCCCACACCGCGCCCAGCAAACCGAATTCGACAAACGTCCAGCGCCAGCCCTGCCACTTCTGCAAGGTCAGCACCAGCGGCGCGCTCAACGCCGCGCCCGTCGCCAGACCGCGAAACGACATGCTCATCCCGCGCCCTTGTTCTGCTTGCGGCAGCCAATCGGCCACGCTGCGCGCAATGTTGGGGAAGGCGCCCGCTTCGCCCACACCGAACAAGAAACGCACACTTGCCAAAGACCAGAAGCCCGTCGCCGCGCCGGTCAACGCGGTGAACCCCGACCACCACAGCACAATCCGCGTCAACGCCAGCCGCGTCCCAAAACGGTCGCCCAACCAGCCGCTCGGAATTTCAAACGCCGCGTAAGCCACTGTGAACGCGCTGAAGATGTAGCCCATCTGCGTCGGCGTGAAATTGAACTCCGCCGTGATCGCGGGCGCGGCAGCGGAGATGCAGACGCGGTCGAGATAGGTGATGACGGCGAGCGCGTAGAGCAGCCAGAGGACGCGCTGGCGGGTGTGAGTAGGTTGCGACAGAGGGGTGAGTTCAGACATCAATACCTCGATTTTGCGGCTCGTGCTGACGGTTCGATTTCTATTCGTGTAAAGCGTGCAAAAGTACGGTTCATAAGTTAATCGTCCTACTGATGAAATAGCGCTTTGGGGACGCTGGTGGGAGGGTAGGTGTGGTTATACATGATGTCAATCGCGCCTAAGCCGGTGTTTTGAGGGTTGAGCGCCAGGAATTTGAGCACTTGAACATTGGAAACCGGCCGGCTGGGGTACTGACCAAGAACAGTTGGCCGCTTGGCCGTCAAATTGGCAATGTCCTAAACGTGTGTTGCTGGAAACAGCAAGTCTTTTTTTGAACAGACAGCCTCTCCCGTAAAGCTTAAATTATCAATGAGCTTATTCTGCGTGTCATCTGTCGCAGCAGCGGTTGGCAAATGAAGCTGAGAAACCAAAATCAGCAACACATGACTAGGACACTAACGAGTCTTGATTGAGCGCCTTCAAACGGGTAACGCGCGCTGAAAACTATCACGCATTCCGATGGAACTTCGGCTGACGCCGCGTACGGAGAGGTAGGCCCGGCGCGGCTATTCGATAAGGATGGAGTTATGAAAAGATCACTGCTCGTATTCGGCTGTCTCGCAATTTGTTGTTTGTTCGCTTTTGCCATTAGCCAAGCCAAGAGCCAAGCGAAGAATAAGGCGGCGTTGTCGGTTGCCGGGCGGCCAATGAGGGCTACCCAACAACCAGTTGGCGCGGTCAGTATCGGAACTTACGCGGCAGCGGGGTTGCCGGTAGCGTTGAGCGTCGGGCTGGCCAACAGTGATAAAGGGTTTGCCGAATTGCCGTGCCGCCTCAGTCTGACGGGCAGCAGCGAAGTGCAGAGCATCAACCTCGCGCTGTTCCAAATAGAACCAACCGGCAAACTGGGCAGTCTTGCGGGCTGGACGCAGTTCTTTGACGAAAAAACGGCCCAGACCGATGAGAAAACGGGCGCGCGTTTCTTCGACTTTCTGCTGCGGTTGCAAGGGCCGTTAGAAACGAAAGGCGCGCTGGTGCTCGCGTTGGAATCAGTGAGCGGGTCAGCCGGGACGTGGGAACTTGATTTTACCGAACTGTTGCAAACGATAACCGCCCAGGAATTCCCGGTCAGTCAGCACCACAGTGAATTTCCTTCGTGCGCTGCGGTTCAAAATTTGAGTGGCGCAGACAC
>JANOWX010000439.1:0-4035 GCA_031418175.1 Acidobacteriota bacterium
CGCTCGCCGCCCGAGGCTCCGTGGGTAGCATTGCTGCTACGACGCACGCTCGTTTGGCTACCTGTCTAACGGGCAATTTCCAGGGTCGGGACGTTTCACCCGACCAGATCGAACCGAGTTACTGGCGCACCGAAGCCACACGAAGAAGCACGAAGAAAACCGGTCAGAGCAAGCAGGAGCAGTTAAACCCCTGCTGCCTGCCTTCGTGAAACTTCGTGTGGCTTCGTGGGAGAGATTTTCTTTTTCTTGAATGCCATTGCAACGGCGCTCAACCCTTGGTAGACCGTCCATCCGCCCTCTGCTAATATCCGCCTTCATTTTTTTACTCATTCACTTGTGACAGAGAGGTAAAGCAACCACGATGGCAGCATCGAGCATGGAAAAAATCGTCAGCCTGTGCAAACGGCGCGGTTTCATTTTTGCCAATTCCGAAATATACGGCGGCATCGGTTCGACCTGGGATTACGGGCCGCTGGGCATTGAACTGAAAAACAACGTGATGCGCGCGTGGTGGCGCGCCGTCGTGTATGACCGCGAAGATATGGAGGGCCTGGACGCCGCCATCCTCATGAACCGGCTGGTCTGGAAGTATTCCGGCCACGAGGTGACTTTCAGCGACCCACTGGTGGATTGCCGCGAGTGCGGCAAACGCAGCCGCGCCGATCACCTGAAAGATGGCAAGTGCCCGAGTTGCGGTGCGGCCAATCTGACCGAACCGCGCAACTTCAACCTGATGTTCAAAACAACCGTTGGTCCGGTCGAGAGCGACGAGAACATCGCGTATCTGCGCCCCGAAACGGCGCAGGGCATCTTCGTCAACTTCGCCAACGTGCAACAGGCGATGCGGCGCAAACTGCCCTTCGGTATTGCGCAAATCGGCAAGGCCTTCCGTAACGAGATCACGCCCGGCAACTTCACCTTCCGCACGCGCGAGTTCGAGCAGATGGAGATCGAATACTTCTGCAAGCCGCCGCAATACCTGCAACCGGGCGAGCCGAACGACGTGGAGTTGCACGCCGAATGGGTCGAGCAGCGCTTCAACTGGTACGTCAACCTAGGCCTCGATCCGGCCAAGCTGATGAAGCGCGAACAGGCTAAAGAGGAACTGGCGCATTACGCCAAAGCGACCGTGGATATTGAATACAAGTTCCCCGGCTCGCTCGGTTACAGCGAACTGGAAGGCGTCGCCAACCGGCAGGATTACGATTTGTCTGCGCACAGCCGCGACATTCCTGAAGCAGACCTCACGCGGTTGAAGCTGGAAGCCAACACGCACACGACGACGAAGCTGGATTATTTCGACGATCAGTTCGTTGATCCGGCGACGGGCAAAAAGGGCGCGAAGTATGTGCCATACGTGATCGAACCGTCGGCGGGCGCGACGCGGGCGACGCTGGCGTTCTTGTGCGAGGCGTACAACGAAGAATTGGTGAGCGCGCCGAGCGAAGAAGCGTTGAAAGCTTTGCGCGAAAGCGTAGCGGCGGCCATGAAAAGTATCGGCAAGAAGATTGGCGAAGCGGAAAAGGCTGCGCAAAAAGGCGAACCGGTTGCGCCGACGGCTGAGCAATTGAAAGCCATTCAAACCGCGCTCGAACAGGCCGATGCAGGCTTGCCGCAAACGCTGCTCGATGTCGAAGACGCCTGCAACCTGCCCGGCGCCGATCGTGTTGAGTTGTTGAAAAAGGTGCGCCCCAGCGCGGCCAAGCTCTGCGACGAATTCACGCGCGTCGTGCTCAAACTGCATCCGACGCTGGCGCCGATCAAGGTCGCCATCTTCCCGCTCAAGAAAAACGAGCCGCGCATCGTCGAGATTGCCAAGCAGATCAAACGCGATTTGCAACCGGTGTTGCGTGCCGTCTATGACGATTCGGCGGGCATCGGCAAGCTTTACCGGCGGCAGGACGAGATCGGCACGCCGTTTTGCATCACGGTGGATTTCGACACGCTGGGCGAGGGCAAGGACACCAATAGCGCGGCGCACAAAGACACCGTCACCGTGCGCGAACGCGACACGATGCAGCAGGTGCGCGTGCCGATTGCGCAACTCGAAAGTTACCTGCTCAGCAAACTGCGCTGAATGCTGACAAGGTAGGACGGACTTAGTCTGTCCTACCTTGCCATAGCCCTGAATCTTTTCACTTCAACAACCCTTTCATCCAATCTGCCACTACCAAAAATTGACGGAGGATTTTATGCGAATCAAGTTTTACGTCGGACTGTTTTGCTTGTCTGCACTTGTTTGCCTCGCGTCTACGCCCGCGCTGGCGCAAAGGCCGGAACTGAAGAGTGCGCCCGCCACTACGGCGCGCCCTGGCAATCCTAGTTTTGAGTTCCGCGTGCTGGCGACGAACAAGACTTCGACGATGGAAAAAGAGCTGAACGAAGCCGCCGCCGCGGGTTTCCGCTTTGCCAGCGTGATGGGCGGCGAGACCAGTTTCGGCGGCAACGAAGCCGTCGTCGTCATGAGCAAGAAAACGGATGACGCGCCCGCCAATGGGCGTTTTCAGTACAAGCTGCTGGCGACGAGCAAGACTTCGACGATGCAAAAAGAGATGAGCGAGACGGGCGGCGCCGGCTTCACCTATGTCGGCCAGAGCGTGTTCAACTCGACCTTCGGCGGCCAGGAAGTCGTGGTCATTATGGAACGCGACAAAGAAGCCGACGGCGTCACCTATGACTTTTTGCTGCTCGCCACCAAACGCACCAGCACGATGCAAAAGGAAACCGCCGAGGCTGGCAAGGAAGGTTATGACATCGTCGGCATGACCGTTTCGAAAACAGCCTTTGGCGGCACCGAATTGGTCGTCATCCTGCGCCGTCCCAAATCCCGCTAAAGAGACTGGCAATTAAGTCGCTTGAGAGAAAGGGGACGCCACCACGTAGTAACGACTTTAGTCGTTGAGTGCTGCGGCCAGGACTGCCAGGACTGCCAGGACTGAACGATTGAAATCGTTACTACGTGGTGCCGTCCGCTTTCTCTCAAAGAACTTAGTTTCTCGTGTACTTAATCCCCGATTGATATTTACAATGAACCTATTCCAAGCCCTCATCATCGGCATCATCCAGGGACTGACCGAATTCATTCCCGTCAGCAGCAGCGCCCACATGATCCTCGCCGAACGCGCGATGAAGCTGGATCAGTCGCTCACACCCGAAGCCATGACGGCCTTCAACGCGGTGCTGCAACTCGGCACCTTGCTGGCAGTGGTGCTGTATTTCCTGCCGGACATTTTTAACATCACGCGCGATTTCGTGGCCGGAAACCTGGCGTTGCTGCGCGGCCAGCGCAATCACACGACGCGCGAAGGCTTCCGGCTGGGCTGGCTGATTATTCTGGGTTCGCTGCCCATCGGCACCATCGGCTTGCTGGCCAAAAAGATCATCGAAGGTAATCTGACCAAAAACCTTCATGTCATCAGCCTCAGCATGATCGTTTGGGCGGTGCTGTTGGGTTTGGCCGAACGCTTTGGCAGCGGGCGCAAGGCGATGACCGATCTGGGCGTGAAAGAAACCTTGATCGTTGGCTGCGGACAAATCTTTGCGCTGATCCCCGGCTCGTCGCGTTCGGGCACGACCATCGCCAGCGCCCTGTTCGCGGGCATCAAACGCGATACGGCGGCGCGCTTCTCGTTCCTGCTCTCAATCCCGGCGATTGCGGCCAGCGGGCTCTTGGAATTGAAAGAAGCCCTTCATTACCTGAATGCTTTGGGCACGCTGAATCTGTTGGCGGGCACAGTGGCGGCGGCCATCGTCGGCTATCTGAGCATCGCGTTTTTTCTGAGTTATCTGCGGCAACGCACGATGAGCATTTTCATCGGCTACCGGTTGGTGGTGGGCATGGCGATTTTGATTTTGGTTTTTCAGGGTGTGATACGGCCGTAAGCTGCGTGATGCGCAACTCAGCTTGGCAATAGGCCAGGCAGGAGTAGACGACGGAACTGCCCAACTTCTTTTCATTGCCGACCGCTTCAAACACAGGCTATGCTTGGATTGGAGGTAACACTATGAACGCCACCTTTGACCAGATTACGCCGG
>JANOWX010000440.1:0-2473 GCA_031418175.1 Acidobacteriota bacterium
CGCGCAAGGCTACGCCGCGCTCGCCACCGTACTCGCCACCGCCAAACTCCACGGACACGGTTTATTCGACACGCTCGTCGAACTCATGGGCATACCAGTGCTGCCATTTTTCGATACCTCAGATCCGTGAGCAGTTACGAAAACTTTGCCAAGCAGCGTTTCAACAAACTTATGTCCGTTGTACCTGTTCGTGAACTTCCGGCGGATGGCACAAGGATTAAAACCGCTGAGGAAAGAGGCTATTCTTTCTTCTTCGACAAAAGCGAAACGGCAATCATTGTTGATAAGGCGGGAAGATACTTGCGTCTGTCAGTTCCGCGCTACGGCCACCGTCCTTTCAAGGCGCATTGGATCAATTCCAAGTTGCTCTACTTGGAACAATCGTTTAACCCGCACTATGGAGCGTATTGGATTTTCGATGTTGAGCGAGAGCGAATCGTGACGCACGAACTTACAGATGATGGCTACAAGGCATATGAAAAATGCCTGAACAAAACGCGACAATAATCTTTTTCAGGCGGGATCTTGTGACTGACGCAATCAAACACATCAAAGCAAACGTTCGCGCGCTCAAGGCCTACACGCTCGCGCCTTTGGAAGCGCCCATCAAGATCAATCAAAACGAAAATCCGTTCGGCATGCCTGCGGCGATCAAAGACGAAGTGTTGCGGCGCGCGGCGGCGGCAGATTGGGCGCGCTATCCCGAATTCGTGCCCACGCGCTTGCTGGAAAAGCTGGCGGCGTACGCCGGTTGGCGCTCCGATGGCGTGATGGCGGGTAACGGCTCGAACGAGATGATTCAATCGGTGGTCAACGCCGTGGTCGAACGCGGCGTGACCGTCGTGTTGCCTGAACCAACCTTCTCGGTCTATCGCCAGGTCGTCACCGTCGCGGGCGGCGCGCTTGAATCCGTGCCGTTGCAAGCCGACCTGACCTTTGATGTGCCGCGCTTGCGTGACGCCATCGTGGCGCGCGACGCGGCCATGGCGATCATTTGTTCGCCCAACAATCCGACGGGCTGTGTGATTGGGCGCGACGAATTGCTGAGCTTGCTCAACACCGGCGCGCTCGTCGTGGTGGATCAGGCGTATTTGGAATTCGGTGGCGCAGATTACGTGACGTTGCTGGGCGACTATCCGAACCTGGTGCTGCTGCGCACCTTTTCCAAGGCAATGGCGCTGGGCGGTTTGCGCGTGGGCTATTGCCTGGCCGCGCCTGAGCTGATCGTCGAGTTCAACAAACCGAAGATGCCGTACAGCTTGAACTTCTTTTCGATGATGGCGGCGGAGGTGGCGCTCGATAACCTGCACCTGCTGCGGCCCTTGGTCGAAGCAATGCACGGCGAGCAACGGCGTTTGTTCGCGGCATTGCAAACGATCACAGGCTTGCAGCCCGTGCCGTCGGCGGCGAACTTTTTTGCGGTCAAGACGGCTATCCCGCCGAGGGACTTGTTTGCGGCGTTGCACGCGCGCGGCATTTTGATTCGGGATGTGAGCAGCGCGCCCTTGCTGAGTGAGTACGTGCGCATCAGTGTGGGCACGCCGGATGAAAACGATGCGCTGCTCACGGCCTTACGCGAAATCCTAGCGGCACAGTAGAATCTCCCACAAAGCCACACGAAGGAAACACGAAGAACATTGCGCTGTCTTCGTGTCTCCTTCGTGCGGCTTCGTGGGAAAACAAAATGAGACAAGCAACTATCACTCGCAAAACAAAAGAGACCGACATCACCGTCACGCTCAACCTCGACGGCAGCGGGCAAAGCGCCATCAACACTGGCATCGGCTTTCTTGATCACATGCTCGACCTGTTCGCGCGGCACGGGCTGTTCGATTTAACCGTCGAATGCCAGGGCGACCTGCACATTGACGATCATCACACCGTCGAAGACATTGCCATCTGCCTGGGCCAGGCCTTTGCCCAGGCGCTCGGCGACAAAAATGGCATCGTGCGTTACGGCGCGGCCTATGTGCCGATGGATGAGACGTTGGCGCGCGCGGTCTGTGACCTGTCGGGCCGCGCTTACCTCGTGCATCGCGTGGCGAATACGCGCGACAAAATCGGCGAGTTATCGGTCGAGTTGGTCGAACACTTTTGGCATTCGTTCGCCGAGCATTGCAAATGCAACCTGCACGTCGAAGTGCTCTACGGCACGAACCAGCACCACATCATCGAAGCCCAATTCAAAGCCGTCACGCGCGCGCTGGCGCAAGCCGTGCGCGTAGATGAACGCATTCAAGGCGTGCTGTCTACGAAAGGGACGATCTGAGCGAACGAGTACAACAACTTTTCCAGGTTGTTGCGTCTCCGTGTTTGATCCAATCGCAACCAAGTAGTTGATTAGCGGCTTGGTTTTGTCCCGCCGCAATCAGCAATTGTTAGCCGGACGTTGAATGTAGTTTCAGGAGGTATTGGCCGGGGCTGCCGTTTGGGGCCAGGCGGGTGTGAGCAGTTGGGTCAGTTTTTCCAGCAC
>JANOWX010000441.1:0-27283 GCA_031418175.1 Acidobacteriota bacterium
CATCTATTGCCGTGCTGGATGAGTACCTCTTTACGCCGCCCTTCAATGCCACGGGATTGGGGACGGTCGCGATTGAATTCCTCAGCCAGTTCCAGTGGGACTCTTCAGCGCCGACCAATACGGGTGATGTGGATGTGAGCATTGATGGCGGGCTGAACTGGACTAATGTGCTGCGCTTGCAAAATGCAGATGATGGCCCTAACACCAAAACCATTGACATCACCGCAGTGGTCAACCCAAACCCGGCCAACGTGCTGGTCAGAATGCATTATTACGGCACCGGTAACTCGCGCCCAGCGGCTGCCGGGCAGACAGGCAATAGCCCGCGCTCACCCAAGGGTGAACTCTTTGCCTATTGGGCGGTGGATTTCACGATTGAAGGGTTCGGCATCAATCCGCTGAGCCGGACGATTTCATCCACAGGCGGAGCGGGCAGCGTGACGATCAGCGTGCCACCGTCCAACGGGATGTGGGCAGTAGTGAATAACGACCCGACGATGCTCACCAACGTGACGCCTGCGAGCGGCAACACAGACCAAACGGTGACTTATCAGGTCACCGCCAACCCAAACCCAAACCCACGCACCGGCACCCTGACCATCACAGGCGCCAACAACTTCGTGGCCACACACACCGTCACACAATCGGGTGGCTGCTCCGCCATCACCGTCAACCCGGTCAACCCGGCATTGGCGGCGGGTACCATGGGCACGTTCTATACCCAAACCTTCACCCAAACTGGCGGCAGCGGCACGTTGACCTGGAGCAATCCCGGTGGCGGCTTGCCGGGCGGGTTGACGCTGAATAGCGGCAGCGGGATTTTGGCGGGCACGCCAGTCGCGCAAGGCACGTTCAACTTCATCATCCGCGTGACCGATTCCGCCAATTGCACGGGCGAGCGCGCCTATACACTGGTCATCAATGCGCTGCCGTGTCCGGCGATTACGGTGAATCCGAGCACGCCGACGTTGACGGCGGGCACGGTGGGCGTAGCGTATTCGCAAAGCTTCACGCAAACGGGCGGCAATGGCGCGATCACGTGGAGCACCTCGGCGGGCAGCTTGCCGGGCGGCTTGACGCTGAATGCGGGAACGGGCTTGCTGAGCGGCACGCCGACGACGGCGGGCACGGCGAATTTCACCATGCGCGCGACCGATGGCAATGGCTGTATCGGCGAACGGGCTTACGCGCTGACGATCAATGCGGCAAGTAGCGGCTTGCAGTTCTATCCGCTGCCGCAACCGGTGCGGGCGCTCGAAACGCGCGCGACCTTTAGCGGCTGTGTCATGCCGGGCGCGCCCATCAATGCGAATGGCACCTTCACACTCGGTGTGCGTACGGCTTGCACAGGCATTCCCGCGAATGCGGCGGCGGTCACGGGCAACATCACCGTCGTGCCGTCTGGGCCGGGCTTCCTGACGCTGTTCCCGAGCAGCGCCACGCAGCCCACGGTCGCCAATTCCAATTTCCAAACCAACGAAATCACCAACAACGTTTTCACCGTGGGCCTCGGCGCGGGCGATGGCGCGTTCAAGATTTTTAGCAGCGCGACGACGGATGTGATCGTAGACGTGACCGGCTATTACGCGCCGCCGAATACTGGAGGGTTGTACTTCCACGTGCTCGCGACGCCGGTGCGCTTGCTCGAAACGCGGCCGACCTTTACCGGCTGCAGCGCGCCTGGCATGCCGCTCACCGGCACGGGTGATCCGAACGCCGATCCGAATTTGGATTTGTTGTTGCAGGGGCGTGCGCCCGTCGCCGCGCCCTGCAACTCGATTCCGGCCACAGCGCAAGTACTGGTCGGCAACGCAACTTCGGTGTTACCAACAGGCGGCGGTTACTTGACGATCTATCCGAGCGGCGGCACGCGGCCGACCGTGGCAAGTTCGAATTACGCGGGGAGCGATGTCATCAACGGGCCGTTTGCCGTGAAGCTGGGTGCGGATGGCAAGTTCAAGATTTACACCTTCTCGACGACGCATTTGGTGGTGGATATCTTGGGCTATTACAGCGCGGACGCCACCGACGCGAACGGTGCCGGCCTTTTGTTCAATCCGCTGCCGAGCCCGGTACGCTTGCTCGAGACGCGGCCCGACTTCCCCGGCTTCCCGCTGACGGGCTGCACACGCACCAACGCGCCGATTGCTGGCAATCTGACGGCGGCGACGCACACGCAGATGGCGGCGAACTTCTGCGGCCTGCCGACGGCGGCGCAAGCGGTGGTTGGGAACGTGTCCGTCGTCAATTCAACCGGCGCAGGCTTCCTGACGCTGTTCCCGGCGAATTTGACGACGGCCCCGTTGGTCGCTACGTCGAACTACCCCGCGCCTGCGGCGGTTGGTTACAACCGGCATTACTTCGTGGGCCTGAGTCCGGCGGATGGCAAGTTCAAGGTGCTGACGCAATTCACGACGGATTTGATTTTGGATGCGTCAGGGTACTTTGCGCCGTGAGGGCAGCCAGACGGTTTCGCTAAGGTTTAGATGGTCATGCAAAAGAGCCAAGCCGCTTGCTTGAAGCGGCTTGGCTCTTTGGTGAAGAGCGGGTGAGTTCGATCAGCCCAGTTTCTGTTTCAGAATTTCATTCACGGCTTTGGGATTGGCTTTGCCGCCACTGGCTTTGAGTACCTGCCCGACAAAGAAACCCAGCAACTGCGCCTTGCCCGCGCAGTAACTTTCCAGTTCTTTCGGATTCTTGGCGATCACTTCGTCCACGATCGTTTCAATTGCCGATGTGTCGGTGAGTTGCACCAGTCCCTTCTCTTTGACGATCTCGCCGGGCGCTTTGCCTGTAGCAAACATGTCCGCGAAAACATCCTTGGCCATCTTGCCCGAAATCGTGCTGTCATCTATCAAGGCGATCAGTGCGCCGAGGTCTGCGGCTTTGATCTTACAGGCGGTGATGTCGGCAGCGGCATTCTTGAGTTCGCGCAGCAATTCGGACAGCACCCAGTTGGACGCGGCACGAGCGTTCTTCGCCGTCTTGGCCACCGTCTCGAAATAGTCGGCCAGTTCGCGCTGATTGGTGAGCGTGAAGGCTTCATCGGCGTTCATCTCGTACTCGCGCATGAAGCGTTGCCGCCGCGTTTCGGGCAGTTCAGGCAGATCGTGTTTGAGCGCTTCGATCCATTCATCGCTCACTTCGAGCGGCGGCAAATCGGGTTCGGGAAAGTAGCGGTAATCGTGCGCGTCCTCTTTGCTGCGCATGGTGAAGGTCTTGTTTTCCTTCTCATTCCAGAGCCGCGTCTCCTGCACGATCTTGCCGCCGGTTTCCAGAATCGTGATCTGGCGCTCGATCTCGTAATCAATGGCCTTTTGCAGGAAGCGCGCCGAATTGATGTTCTTGATTTCGGTGCGCGTGCCGAAGGGCGCGCCGGGCCGCCGCACCGAGACGTTGGCGTCGCAGCGCAAATTCCCTTCTTCCATATTGCCGTCGCACACGCCGATGAATTGCACGGTGCGGCGCAGGAAGGTCAAGTAATCATAGGCTTCCCAACTGGTGCGGAATTCCGGCTCGCTGACGATTTCGAGCAGCGGCGTGCCCGCGCGATTCAGGTCTACATAAGACTTCGACGGATCGCCGATGTCGTGCACGGATTTGCCCGCGTCCTCTTCGATGTGCGCGCGTGTGATGCCGAAGCGTTTGAGCTGCCATTCGATGGGCCGCCCGCCTTCATCGCGCGCGCTGGTCAAAATCTCTACGCTGCCGTGCTCGGAAAAGGGCCGGTCGTATTGCGAAATCTGGTAGCCCTTGGGCAGGTCTGGATAGAAATAATGTTTGCGCGAAAAGATGGATTCGTTGTTGATATGCAGATTGAGCGCCAGCGCGGCTTTGCCGGCTTGTTGCACGGCCTGGCGATTGAGCACCGGCAAGCAACCGGGCAGGCCCAGCACGACAGGGTCGGTGTTGGCATTCGGCTCTTCGCCAAAGGCGGCCGATGAGGCGCTGAATAATTTTGAGGCAGTCTTTAATTGGACGTGGACTTCCAGGCCGATGACGGCCTCCCAACCTTCTTTCACGGATGTTCTCCTTGCAAGTCGAATATGCGATTAGTATTTGGCACGGGATTATAACGAGTCGGTACGGCAACTTTCCAACCAAGCGCCGCAGGTTCAATTGAGGGAAAGGAACAGATGAAGAATCGTCAGTTGAAAACGGCTATGGCGCTGCTCGTGACCTGTGCGATAAAGGTTTCGCTTCAGAGTGAACTCCTTATCAAGTGTCCATTCTCCCGACAAGTTGACGTCTTGGCGCATCTTCTGAAGCTGCGCTTGAATCCGTTTGATAGCTTTGGCTGAATCGCCATCAATCACAAAACCAAGCATTGCTGCCCAATCGTGTCCGGGGCTGTATTTCTCCGACACAAATCGCAGCACGCCCTCCTTTACATAATCCCTCGCCAGCTTGCTGTTCTTTCCGCTAACCCGCTTGCACTCGATTCCAAAGTACTCGCCCTCATCAAAGCTATAGATGATCTTGATGTCGATCCGTCCATCAGGTTTTGGGAAGTTGAAAAACGACCTTGTGCCTACCTCTTCTTCAACTCGGAAGAATTTCAACCCTCGGCGGTCTTTTTCCAGCTTCATCGCGCGGCCAAGACAACCTGCAATGTACGGTTCAGTGCTTTCTTGATTCACTTCCGCAGCGGCTTTGAGATTCGCCCAACTGGCAATGACTACGTCAAGAACTGCGGCGATGACATTACGCAGTAGGATAGTACTTGGCAATCCGATGGCTGCTGGGTCGTCAGAACCAATCACGCTTTCCTCCCTAATTGCTCAGCCAGGATCGTATCTGCATCGTTAAGCGCAGCGGAACGGCTCCAATAACGCCGCTGCGCTGGTTTGATAATGTAAATGTCGTTGCCGAGATAAATACGAAGAACTCGTTGGGTGAAAATTTTGTCAGCAACTTGCTGTGAAAGCTGGCTGGCAATGCCTTCCAGTATCTTCCGCAATTCCTGCCCTTCAACTTTATGTACAAACGGGCGGCGGTCTTGCCGGTCTACAAAACTGAATTTAACTACTTGCAGCGGCGCAGCACTAACCTCAAAAATATCGGCAACGACTTTATGTTCGTTCAAAGCCTGGAAAAACGGTTGAAAAGCAATAAGCAACTCCTTGGCGTAAGCTTCCAACTCTGTGGCTGTTGGGCAATGTAAGGCGTCTGACCCTTCTCGATTCATGCGCAAATCTACGGTTAAATCAACCATGTCTTGCACTAACATCTGCTCTGCACGATCCAAACCGTAAAGCGCAAACACAGCATCATCTAACTGTTTTTGCAGTTTAGTTATTGGGCCTGAATTTGTTTTGACCGCGTCTAGAATCGCGTTTTCTACTTCGATAACTTTCGAGGTCTTCCGCGCATCACTTGTATCTAAACACGGTAAAGGCAACCGCAATAAATCATCAGGCTTAATCTCACTTCGCTCAACGCCCCAAACAGCGGCAGTTAAAAAGAGGAAATAAGTAGCAAGCGAAGAATTAAGCACACCGTTTATGTAATGCGCCCACTGAACCTGTGAGGGAGGAATAGAAATCCCATAGTACAGCTCCGTGTAAACCACATCCTTCGGGCTAAAGGCTGCAATTATTTTTGGTTTACTCAAACCACGCGGTGTAATCACAAGAGGTGCTTCATAAATTTTAGGCTTGCGCGGGCGATGCAATCCTTGTTTTGGAAAAGGTTTTAGCTCGTCCCAATTGATTAAGTAGGCGGGCATCTCTCCAGAAGGCAATTCTTTTTTTCCATAAAGTTCAGGAGCCTCAGCTTTACCGCCAGCCTTTTGAAATCCTTGTCCAGCAGCCCACCCTTTGGTTTTCATCCGTTCAATCAAGTCCCCTAGTGTTGATTTAACATATGAATCCCGTAAACGCTGAATCAGCGCTAAATCTCGTGCGCTTCCCCAAGAAGCCACTTTGAGCGCGTCTCGATCTGCCGCCAGGCTGTGAACTGAAATTCGCCGGATGTTCTCTGAGCTAATCTCAATGATGCCGTGTCGTTTGAAAGCGGCGGTACGCTCTAAACTCACTAAGTGGGTCAGGTCACTGTCAGTAGAAGGTTTTCCTTCGGCTATGATGACGATGGCTGGCGCGACAGCAGTTGGAAAGAAGCCATCCTGATGTAGGTCAGAGCAATTAACTAAGACACGGGGCTTGAATCTATTCAACAAAGCTTTTTTGGCTTGCGAAGCATCGTCCGCCTGACTGAAAAAAGGTTTAGCCGCCAGGATCATTCCGATCACTGTGTTTTTATTGCTGAAGTCTCCGACCCGCCACAGAAATGCTTGATCCGGGTGTTCTCGTAAGATCGGGTAGTCATGGCGCTCACAGTATTCCACAGGGGATCGTTGTTTTTTATTCTGTGTCCACGGAGGATTGCCAATCACCGCGCCAAAATTTCGCGAGACGAAAGGTTCTTGGCGGTTAAACTCTGCATTCTCGTCAAATGCATCTGTTGCGAAAAGGTTGCGCCCTATCAAGGGGCGAAACGTCAATTCACTTGGTGGTTGTGGGCTAGGGTCTAAGTCCAGCGCAGTTAAATACAAGCTGAATGCAGCTATCTGAATAGCTTCGGGGTTTATGTCCACCCCATAAATCTGTCTGTAAAGTGTCTCGCGCACTAATTCGCGTGAGAGCTTTGCGCCTGTTGCCAATTTTCGCGCAACTAGGCGCCGCAATGACTCCACTAGAAACACACCTGACCCACAAGCTAAGTCCAAAACGTTCGAATCGGCTGGCAATCCCTCAAAAACTTGTGACAGCACTAAGTCAACGACGTTTATAGGTGTGTAATGGGTACTTGTCTTTTTTGCCGCAACAGCATCACTGGTGTGCGCGAATTTTTCGTAAATGGAGCTAATTAGCTCAATAGGCACAACTGAAAAATCGTAAGGCCAAAAACGCTGTTGACTGGTTTTCATCTCTGTGCCGTTGAGCCAGGCGCGCACAATTTCCAAGTGCACCGCTTTCACCAAGTTGATTTCAGCCAAGCTGCGCTCGTCAACGCGATGTCTTAATGGAAAAAGGTCGCCATTAAATGTTTGATGCACCCAGTTAAACAACTCATACGTGGCGGCCTTGCTCGCCAGAACTTCGGCAAAATCGCGCTGCTGAAACCGGCGGGTAAAAAACTGTGGCTTGAGAATTTTCCGATCTTGCAAGTAAGCAATAAAAATCGCCCGCCCCAACAACGCATGTGCAACTGAAGGCTGTAAATTGTTTGCGACTAATTGCTTCTCTGCCTCTTCAAGATCAGTCAGCAGCGCTTTATCAACTCTCAGTCGCCGGTCAATCTGCCGGGCTTTTACCTGTTGCCAGAATTGACCTGTCTCGAACTGCAACAATCCAGCGAACTCGTTCAGTTCCCTTAACCCTTGCTCAGTCTGCTCAAATACATCAATTACGTGGCCTGTCTGATTCGCGGCCCCATCAGAGATCGGCTTAGCATAAGCGTTGTAGAGCAATACTCTGGTTGGAGTGACAACCCAGAGCAGCGGCGCAAGCCCTTGATTCCATGCTAATTTGTGTATGCGGTTGATTTCTTGCGTTGTCGGTTCGGCTTGGTCAAGCCGCTTAAAGTAAATGCAAGGCGAGCCTGACAACTCGAAAATGGCTGATGCATTGAGCTTGGTTTCTTCTATGACCGCGTCGTACTTGAACCGCCTGTCTGCGTTTTGAGGAGTAGAAAGGTCATCGGCTCTGAAGAGACCGGGAACGGGCTTTCCGTGGCGATAAAATCCCGCTTGTTCCATCACCTTCTCATACCTAATTTGAGACGCGGGAGAATGCAAAATTAGCCCTCAATCAAAATGAAGCATCAATCGCATTACAGCGGCGACTGAACACCGAATTAGAATAATGGATTGGCACCATCTTAGCCCGTCCGCATGACCGAGACAATACGGGGCATGATTTTCCTTACTTCACGCGCGCGCACCACACTGCGCACATAGCTCACCGACAACTGCCCCGGTCAATACCGCACGTGCAACACCGCCGCCTCGTAATCCTGCACCTACCGAAAGCCGAACTGCGTCACGTAATCACTCACCTGCGCCGGCTCCAACCCGAACAGCCACAGTTCGCCCAATGGTGCTACGCACCGCTACAACCCGCAAACGGCGATAGTCGGCATACCAAACGCCATCCTTGAAATTGGTCGCCCGCAAGCGCGCCTCAACCTCGTCTAACGCTGCCTCTTTTGCTTCAACTGGCAAATCCACAAACATGCTTTCGGCAAACATTGCCAGCCAGTTACGCATGCCGTCTTCTCCTTCCAGTTTGGTGGGCCGGTCAAAGAGAAAGGCCTGGCGCACTTCTAAACCCTGTGCTTCGAGCAGCGCGGCGTATGCGCCGATTGAAGGATAAAACCAGGGATGGCGGACTGTGGCATCGGTGTAGCCGGTCACAACGGATTGCACGGCGTCAATGATGTTGGCGACGTTGCCGTACCCGCCGAATTCGGCGACGAAGCGTCCGCCGGGTTTGAGCGCGCGGGCAATGCAGGCGGCGGCTTCGGCGGCGCGCCTGACCCAATGCAAAACGGCGTTTGAGAAGACTGCGTCGCAGGCTTCGGGCAAGCTGAAAGCGCTGGCGTCGCCTTGAGTGAAGGTAAGCTGCGGATATTGCTGGCGCGCGGTGTCCAGCATTTGCGGCGAGTGATCGAGGCCAATCACACGCGCGCCTGACTGGGCAATCTGGTTGGTTAAATGTCCCGTGCCGCAACCCAAATCCAAAATCAATTCACCCGGTTGCGGCTGTAACAAGGTCAGCAAGTCCTGGCCGTATTCATAGACGAAGGAATGCTTTTGATCGTAAAGGGCCGAGTTCCATTCCTGTTGCGCCATGCTTGTTCATTCCGCGTGATAGGCGGGGTATGCGCGTTCGATGACTTGCCCCGGATAGGCCGGCCCCGCCAGCATCAATAACGCATCTTTCAAAACCTGCTTCTGCAATTCGCGCTGGCCGGGTTTACCGAGTGAATTGCCGACCTTGAATTCCTTGGGATAGAGCGCGCGCGGCGGACGCATCTGGGCCGAAGCTTCGGGGCTGACGGTGATCAGGATGGTCGGCAGACCGCGCATTTCGATTTCACGTTGTACCGCGACGACCGTGCGGTGACAGACGTTCGGTCAGCCACCGGTTAGCACAATCACGTCGGCTTTCGATTTCTTGTCAATGAACTCGGCGATGGCGGGCGCGGTCTCTTCGTACATGCGGCGCAATTGCATGGTGTAGCCCATGTAGCCGACGTGTTCGCGGGCGACCCCGCCAATGAAGCCTTCGGCGTGCAATTCGCGCAAAATGTCGAGCGGGAAAACGACGTTGATGTCTTGATCGGCGTCGCTGTGGTCGTAATGATGATGCGTGACCATCAGGTCGGACGTGACCGCATCGCCACTGATTTGGCGGAAGGTCAAATCGCCCAATTCGTCGGCGATGTTGAAAGGTTCCTGATCTTTGCGATGCACGCCGGCGGCAGTGACGAGCGCGACGGTAAGTTGCGATAGCTCTTTATCGAGCGGAGTAAACGGGACGCATTTTCGATGAATGGACATTGTGTACGGCCTTTCAAAACTGCTAACAGCAATAAGGGGCAAACAGACACGGCAGGCGGCGTCTCGGAATCATTCCGGCAAAGATTGCTTGAATGCCTCGGTTGACGCGAGCCTGCCGTTCAATTTCCAGCGACGATACTTACAGCTTACGCAACACGTCGTGAATGACTTCGTTGTCGGGCTGTTTGCCGATTTCGTGGATGTCGGCGTAGGCGACCTTGCCGGCCTTATCAATCACGAACAGCGCACGCTCAGTGATGCCATCGGCAGCCCGGTAGGCGCCGAAGGCTTTGGCGGTTGCGCCTTTGGGTTCGAAATCGGCCAGCAGCGGATAAGTAACACCGCCCAGGCTCTTGGCCCAGGCGACGTGGCTCGGAATGGAATCAACGGAAATACCCAGAACCTGGGTATCAGCCTCTTCGAAGCGTTTGAGATCGGCTTCGTAAGAAGGCATCTGGATGGTTCAGACAGGGGTCCAATCAAGCGGGTAGAAGGCGATAAAGACGTTCTTCTTACCTTGAAAATCGGAAAGCTTGACCGTGCCCCCAAGATGGCTCTTCAGCTCGAAATCCGGAGCTGCGTCTCCAACTTGGACACTCATGTTCGTTCTCCTTTGAAATAGTTTTGCCACGCCTCAACGTGACAAGTGAATTTTGTAATGCTTGAATTGTCGAAACGACGCGGCGATTATAGGCAGCGCCAGAGCATCGGGCAAGCAGCCGCAAATTATTGTGCGAGCAAATTACCATTAACCCCATATCGTGCGGTTTACTGAGTGATCGGGCCGGTAAAAAATTCCGGACTGTGCCCATACGATACGGATTTTTCAACTCGCAAGAGCACGTGTTAAAGCCTGTCTGGGATGGGAAATTTTTTCCTAACATACTGGAACAATTTACAGATACAGGCGTGTCAGCGCGAGGAGAATCGTGACCGAGACGCTCACACAAAGGTAATCCAAAAAAAAATTCAAAAGCCCCAGAACCTTAAGTTAGGTTCCTCATCAACCGGATAGAGCGAGACATTTCGGTTCATTCAATTGCGCAATTTCTTCCCGCGCAATTAGCCCTGGGCGAGGGAAAAGTCTTCCAAAGCAGTAACCCGAAGTTATCTCAAGAAGTTATCTCAAGAAGTTATCAATGAATACGCTGAGTCTCAGTGCTGGATTTCCGGAAACGGGTTTGAGCAAAGCCGGTTTCAAAAACACCGATGCCGGTGTTTCAGCCACTGTGTCGTCTTCGGATTGGATCAGCAAGCAGATGGCCGAACCCGAGCAGTTGAGCTACGAGGAAATGGATGACCATGCACTGATGGCGGCGACCAAGGTTGGCGATCAGGCGGCCTTCACAGAGATCGTTCATCGTTACAAAAACAAGCTGACCAATTTCGTTTACCGGCTGCTGAACGATTACGAACGGGCGAGCGACCTGGCCCAAGAGACCTTCATCCGGGTTTACACTAGCGCCGACCGCTACGAGGCCTCCAACAGTTTTTCGACTTACATTTACCGCATCGCCCAGAATTTGGCGATCAGCGAAATTCGCCAGCGCAAACGCCGCGGGGTCTTTCAAATGCCCTTCTTCTCTTCGGACAGAGACGGCGAAGAGTTGGAGGTTGAATTCGCCGACAAGCGCATTATCGCGCCGGAAGATGTGATGATTGACGATGAGCGCCGCGCCGCCGTGCGCCGCGCCATCACGACGCTGCCGGAAAAATACCGCGTCGCCTTGGTCTTGCGCGATGTCGAGGGCCGCAGCTACGAAGAGATCAGCGAGATTTTGGATTTGTCCGACGGGACGGTGAAATCCCGGATCAACCGCGCCCGGAATTTGTTGAAAGAGAAGTTACGCGATTACCTGTAGATTAAGGTGCCAAGACGGTGATCAGGGTGTCCCAGTTCCCGCTCAGACCGCCCCGGGCAGTCTGAGTCTTTACCGAGTGGAGAGCGAAAATTCATGAATTGTGAACAGATCAGAGAGGCGATTGACAGCGGCATCCAGAGCGCGGCTGTGCACGGCCATCTCAGCGGCTGCCCAGCGTGCCAGCAATGCGCGACGGAAACGTCTTCGCTGCTGTCCTTGCTAAGCGCGCAACCCCGCGTCAAAGCGCCCGCCGCTTTCGAGACCCAATTGCAAGCCCGCTTGCAAACGGTGCTGGCGAGCGAAGAGTCCAAGCTGGCCGCGTTGCTCGGGTCATTGCCCGTCGTCGCCGCGCCCGCGCACTTTGAAGCGCAGTTACAAGCCCGGTTGGCCAGCGAAGAAGTCAAATTGGCGGCCTTGGTCGGCATCCTGCCCGCCATCGAAGCACCCGGCAATTTCGACTTCCGGCTGCGCGCAAGACTGGCACAGGCCCAGGCCGAACCGAATGCGCCTGGCCCACTCGCCTGGCTGGCAGATTTCTGGACCAAGTCGTTCTCGTTCGGCCAGGCAGCAACCGCAATGGCGGCGCTCGCCTTGGTCGTGGCGTTTAGCGTGACGCAAATCAATCGTGAGACAACACAGCCCAGCAATTCACCAGCGTTGATGGCGAAGGTTGACACAGCGCAAGAACCGGTGAGCCGCAATTTGACTGCGCCCGCTGCGGCGGCAGTTAAACAGGAACCTGCTACTTTGCGCACGATGGCTGTCAAATCGCTGGCGGCGCGGTTTAGCCGTACTGCCAGCAGCATGAATGGCAAAGCGGCGGCGGAACCCCTGGCGGAACGCCAGTTGGTGGCGAGCAACCTGAGCGAACAAACAGTGCTCTCGTCTGTCACGCGCCAGGAAATGAAAGTTTCGCGCAGCACTTATGCCTATGGGCAGCAACTTGCGAAATCTTATCCGGCGCCGAAGGCTGAAACGCTGAGCGCGTTCTAGCCTGTCTCCAATGAATGAAAGTAGGCCGCAGGTTACGCGTTCGGTACCCTGCGGCCTTTCTTGCCTGAAAGCCCCCCGCTCCATCTTCATTATTTCTTTTTTCTCAATGCCGGTTCGTTTCCTCATCTTTTTGCTGTGTCTGGTTTGCCTTGGCGGACTGTTTTTGCCTGAGGGGGCCGCTGCGCAAACTGTCCGCCGGCAAAGTAAACCGCGCCAACCCAAGCCCGCACCAACTGCGCCCACGGCGAACCCGGCAGCGCCTCCCTTAAACAAAGCCGTTCCCGGGCTGGTTTACATCCACCAAACGATAGACCTGCGCCCGGTGGAAGAAACCCTGATGACCCTGGATGGCGAACCGGTGCCGCCGTTGCTGGTCAAGAACGTCACGCTGGGGCTGGTGGTGGATGCCGCCGGGCTGATCGTCACGCGGCTGGTCGGAGTTTCGCCCAGCAACCCGCCACTCGAAGTCGCGGTGCTGGGGCCGGGTCTCAATCCGCTTTATCAGGCAAAATTCCTCGGGCTCGATTCGGTGACGGGGCTTTGCGTGCTCAAAGTCGAAGGCGCTCCGTTCACGCCGCCCCAATTTGCCGAAACGGTTTCATTGCCAGCGCAGTTGGCGATCAAGCTCAAAGGATTTCACGCCAACCAGGGGCAAAGCCAATTGCCAGGAATGACCAACAATCGCCCGCGCATCCACACGACCGAAGGCCGCGTCGTCAAGGCAGTCAGGGATTTCCGCTACACGCCCGGCAATCCGTTCTATCAACTGGTCAACCCGCAACTGACGCCCGTGCAGGATGGCAGCCTGGTTTTTGAAGGCGAAAACACACTCTTCGGGCTGGCCGTTTACGACACCTTAGGCGAAGGCCAGAGCCTGGTCTATCCGATTGGGCGCGTGCTCGACATCGTCGCCAAAGTGGTCAAGGCCAACGAGAGCCTGGCCTATGGCTGGCTCGGCGCGACGCCTGATTTGGATATGTCAGCGCCGATTGCCACGCCGATTACGGGGCAAGCCAAACCGGAGTTGGGTGTGCGTGTGCGCGCTGTCTTTCCCGATAGTCCGGCCGAACTGGCGGGCATCAAAGCGCGCGACATTTTGCTGAGCCTGAATGACCGCCGCGTCGAGAGCAATGCCCAATTGGGTTCGGCGCTGCGCCAATTACCGCCGGAGAGCGAGGTCACGATCCGGCTCAAACGCGACGCTGAATACAAACTCGTCAAAGCCAAACTCGCGCCTTCTCCGGCCAGCGAACCGAGTCAGATGATTCCCGCGTTGCTGATCCGCTTGGAAAACATGAAATCGCAATTGAATGCTCTGCCACTTACCGATCCGAGCCGCGCGACCTTAGTCGGCAAGGTCGAAGCGATGGATTCGATCATGAAAGGCATCGTTTCGCCCGCCCCGCCCGAGGTGCGCTTGCGCGTTCTTTACGGCCTCGAAGTGCAGCCCCTGACCGCGCAGATGCTGGCGTATTTTGCCGCGCCCAACGGTGTGCTGGTCGCTTCGCTGAGCGACAAACTGCGCGCTGCTGAAGGCGGCCTGCAAACCGGCGACGTCATCGTCAAAGTCGGTACACAAACAATCACCGATGTCGCCAAGTTACTGACGGCTCTTGATGAAGCCAACGGCGTGGCGGAAGTAACCGTGCAACGCCGCCGCGCGCCGCTCACGCTAAAACTCACGCGTTAGTCCTACGCACAAAATTGGATTTCAGCAGGAAGCAGGCCGTCACTGGCCTGCTTCTTTTTTGGTGAGAAGTCTTTTCAACACAAAGGGGCAAAACAAAGGGACAACGGCGCAGCAAGGAAAGAACTGCCGCACAACCTTTGACCGGCTTTGACCCTTTGTTCCTTTGCCCCTTTGTGTTGAAAGAGCTTCCACTTTACCCACAGAAATCGCCGTAGTGCCCTTTTTGAGTAGCCAAGTTGCGGCCTTCCGCGCAGGCCTGTTATGCTGCGGCCTCGTTGCATCGCTGTGAGGGAGAAGAGAACATTCAGTTGCGTCAGAATCTATCCGCAAAAATCACGGTCATTGTTTACATTCTGATCTGCTTTGAGGTGGGCATCATGCTTGTGATCCTGCCCTGGACGCGCTATTGGGATGACAACTTCTTTCTCTATTTCGTCACGGGCAAACTCAATTCGCCCGGGCTTTTTTCTTTCCTGACCAGCGGCTGGATGCGTGGCGCGGTGACCGGTTTAGGGGCCGTCAACCTGCTGGCCGGGTTGCGCGACTTATTCAAATTCCGTGAGAGCGTGTATCTGCTTTCCGGCGGGCACCAGTTTTACCCCGTCATGAATTCCGCCGATGCCATTGCGACTGACGCGCCCGTCAATTTACCTGATCACCAACCGCCAAGCGTACCGCCCCAAGTCTGAGGCCGCTGCTGGGCGCGCCGCTGAGCGAGAAGGCTGGCAAGCGCAATTGGCCGCGCTGCAACTGGCCGCCCAAGCCGGCTGTCAATTCATTCAAATTCGGGAAAAGGATTTAGCGCCGCGCGCGTTGTGCGCCTTCGTCCGCACAGCCATCGCCTTGGTGCGGCCCTACGGAACCAGAGTCCTCGTCAACGACCGGCTGGATGTGGCCCTGGCAACCGGCGCGGACGGCGTGCACTTGCGGGTCAATTCCCTGTCCGTCGCCGCTGTTCGGCGCTGTACTGATGCAGAGTTTTTGATCGCCGCCTCCACGCATTCATTGGCCGAAGCCCAAGCTGCCGAACGCGCGGGCGCCGATTTCATCGTTTGCGGACCGGTGTATGAAACACCCTCCAAACGCGCCTACGGAGCGCCGCTCGGCATTGCAGCCTTCGCCGAAGTTTGTCGCATGGTCAATGTCCCGGTCTTTGCGCTGGGCGGCCTCAAGCTGGAAAACTATCGCACCACGCTGGTAAAGGGGGCGGCAGGTATTGCGGCCATCGGCTTGTTCACCCAACCGGACAAGCTCGTTGCAACTGTTCACACGCTGCTGGCCCCTTTGCGACGAGAACTGTGATGCACTTTTGGCTCCGCTGAAACGCGCCCTTTTATGCCACTCTGCGGCGGCGGCCACCCGCGCGTATTGCAGTTTTCCGAAAAGATCAATTATGCTGCCAGCGCAATCGGACTCATTCAACGAATAACCATCCGGACAAATTGAGAAGCTCGTTCCCCTCCGGACGCCTGGCGTCAACTCTCGTGAGTTTTTTGCGCGCGCTTTGTGGGCCCTTCAACACAAAACGCCGCGCGTGGTAACAGTTCAGATTCAAGGAGAACCGTTATGGAACCCAACGTCATTCCCATGCCGGTGCCCGCGCCCATGCCGCCCCTGCAGGAAGCCGCGCCGCAATATCCGCAAGCCGTGCCGCCTTTACAGATCGTGCCTGAGCCTGCCGCAGCAGCAGCGGGCGAAAGCGGCAGTGTGGATAAAATCCGCGACATCTTGTTTGGCTCGCAGATGCGCGATTACGACAAGCGTTTTGCGCGGCTCGAAGAGCGGCTCTTGAAAGAGTCCGCCGAAGTGCGCGAAGAAACCCGCCGCCGGTTTGAAGCGCTGGAAAATTACATTCGCACCGAATTCGGCTCGCTGTCCGAACGCGTCAAAAATGACGCGCACCGGCGCGACGAACTGAATGAAGCGCTCACGCTGCATCTGCAAGAGACGGCCAAGAGCATCGAGCGCAAACTCTGGCAATTGGACGAACAGACCGCCCAGGCCCAACGCGACCTGCGCCAGCAACTGCTCAACCAGTCAAAGGAACTCAGCGACGAGATTCGCCGCAAGAGCGAAGAACTCACGGCGGACTTGGCCCGCGAAGCCGGCGAATTGCGCCACGACAAGACCGACCGCGCGGCCCTGGCTGATCTGTTCACTGAACTGGCGCTGCGGCTGAATAATCAATTCCGTTTACCGGGCGAGTAAGAAAAGTCTGGGGAAGTCCAGGGAAGTCAGGGGAAGTCTTGTGAAGTCCGAACGATTCGCCATTTTACGCCACCGGACTTTTGGACTTCCCCAGACTTCCCCAGACTTCCCTGGACTTCCCCAGACTTTTTCATGAGCGACCATCCGCTGCGCATCGTCCCCACACCAGCCAAACCGCCTGAACCGGCGGCAGGGACAATGCCTGCGCCATCTATGCCTGAGGATGCCGCAACCGATCGAGCGAAACTCACCGAACTGCGCCGCCTGCTGCTAACGCCTGAGCAACAGCAACTCGCCGATATTCAACTGCGCCTGAACGACCATCGTGCCCGCGTCAAAGACTTGACCAGCCTGCTGCCCGACGCCATCAACGCGCGCAACCGGCAGGACGCAGCGTTGACCGCCGCGCTGACGCACAACATCGGCCCGGCGCTCAAACAGGCGATCAAACACGATCCGTCCGCCGTCATCGAAGCCGTCACGCCCGTCATCGGCCCGGCCATCCGCCAGGCCATCACCAAGGCCTTGAACGAATTCGTCCAGTCCATTGACGAGACCATGAAATACAGCGTTTCAACGCAAGGGCTGAAATGGCGCATTGAAGCGCTCAAGACGGGGCGTTCGTTTGCCGAGGTGGTGATGTACCACACGCTGCTCTATCGGGTTGAACAGGCCTTTCTCTTTCACCAAAAAACCGGCCTGCTCTTGCAACACGTGGCGACGCCGGCGGCGGCTTCAAAAGACGCCGATATGATTTCGGGCCTGCTGACGGCCATCAACGATTTTGCGCACGATTCATTCAAAACGACCCACGAGCAAAACCTGATGAAGCTCGATTACGGCGATCTAGAAGTCTGGATCGAAGGCGGCACAGCGCCGGTTGAGCTGGCTTATATCGCGGTCGTCATCAACGGCAACGCCCCCGAAGGCTTGCGCACCGAAGTCCTGCTGCCCGCGCTCGAAGCCATCCACGGCAAACAGCGCCAGGCCTTGCTCTCATTTGAAGGCGACACCAGCCCCTTCGACATGAGCCGCCCCCATTTAGAAGAATGTTTGCAGGCGCAGTATCGGGGCAAATCGCCAGTCACCGAACAGCCCAAAGGCTTCCGCTTGCCGCCCACGGTGGCTTTCCCGTTGGCGCTGCTAGTTGTGTTGCTTGGTGTTTGGTTTTTTTTCAACTGGCACGACCAAAGGCGGTGGGACGCGTACCTGAACAGATTGCATGCTGAACCTGGTGTAATCGTGACCGAACAGCGGCACAGCAGCGGCTTAATCGGCCCGCGTTATTATCTCGCAGGTTTGCGCGATCCGCTGGCCAATGATCCGGTGGCCTTGTTGCCCGCGTCAAACCTTGAGCCCGGCGAGATAACGAGCACCTGGAAGCCGTATCATTCGCTTGATCCGGCCTTAGTGTTGGCACGCGCCAAGCATGTGCTCGAACCGCCAGCAAGCATCAAGCTGGCGGTCGAAAACGGCATACTCAAAGTTAGTGGCGACGCTCCGCAACAATGGCTCGAATCCGCGCGCCGTCTGACTCGCGCGTTGCCCGGCATCACGCGCCTGGATGAAAGCGGGCTGCTCACTGCCGAAGCGCGCGAACAGCTCAAACTCAAAGAAGAGATCGAATTTGCCTCCTTGTATTTCATCACCGGCACGGCCCAGCTTGCGCCCGGACAGGCCGCCACCTTGCAAAAGCTAACCCAACAGGTCAAGCGCTTGTTTGCCCTGGCCGCTGTCACCGGCAAACAACCGAAGCTCGAAATTACCGGCCACACCGACACCGAGGGCAACGTGGATTTCAATCAACGTTTGAGCCAGCAACGTGCCGACCGCGTGTTGAACGCACTGGCTTCAAGCGGGGTTGAGCGCGCGCAACTGCGCTCTGTCGGGCTGGCCACCAAAGTCCCTTTGCGCACCGAACAATCGGCTGAAGACAAACAGCTCAATCGCCGCGTGTCCGTCCAAATCGCGTGGCAGAACTGAGCTGATAACGAGGAGCAGGCATTGTCCTGTCTCCCAAGGCTGACCCCAGCAGCGGTACCTATGTTGTTACAAAAGAAAGTCTGTTTACTTGGCGCTTTCGCCGTCGGCAAGACCAGTCTGGTGCGGCGCTATGTCGAAGACAGTTACGCCGACAAATACCTGACCACGGTCGGCGTGCAAATCAAGAAGCGCGCCGTCACAGTCGCCGAGCAAGAGGTCAATCTGGTCATCTGGGATTTGGCCGGCGAGGACGAATTTCAGAAAGTGCAGTTGAGTTACCTGCGCGGCGCTTCCGGTTATTTACTGGTCGCCGACGGCACGCGGCGCACCACGCTCGATACCGCCAAGGTCTTGCAACAGCGCGTTCACGACACCATCGGCAGCGTCCCCTTTGCCTTGCTCATCAACAAGAGCGATCTGCAGGACGAATGGGAAATTGACGAGGCCGCGCTCGCCGAATTCAGCGCCGCCGGCTGGCAAATCGTCAAAACCAGCGCCAAGAGCGGCGACAGCGTCGAGGCCGCGTTCCAATGGCTGGCCGCGCTCGCGCTGCCCACGCCACCCCGCCCCGGGCTTACGCCCAAAAGCATGGAGTTAAGGCTTCAGCGTGTTTTGGTCTTTCTACACACAGGCTGAAGCCTGAACTCCATGCTTTTGTGCCGCGTCCGTCCGCGCTTTTGCACACATACGTCCTGACCTCATTAACTTGAAAAATGATGGATTGAAGAATGATGGATGCCATGCCCGAACTACCGACTCGCCTTCAGCAACACCTGCATTCGTTGATCGCCGAAGACCGCGCGCCCGCGTTCATCTTGAGCGATGCCGCCGGTAATTTGGCCGCGTATGGCGGCGCGTTGGAAACTTACGGCTTGACGCAACTGCAACTCGGCGCGCCCGTGGATGAACAAATCTTCCTGCTCACCGGGCTGCTCCCGCTCGAGAAAGAAGAGTTGCAGCCGTGCGTGCACACCGAATCGGGCTGCCCGGCAGACTTGCATTTCCTCAAAGCTGAAGAAGGCGATTACGTGCTCTTCCTCGATGCCACGCAACAGGAAAAGCAACAGCGCTTGATGCAGCAAAAAGGCAATGAACTGAGCCTTAGCTATCAGCGACTGATCAAAGAGATTCAGAAGAAGGAAATCCTGCTGCATTGCATCGTGCACGATCTGGCGGGCCCGCTGCTCGGCATCAAGGGCGGTTATGAACTGCTCGCCAACGAAAACATCTCGCCGCAAGGCCGCAAGTTTTTAGAGATCGGTTTGCGCCAGGCCGACAAGCAGGAAAAGCTCATCAAAGAAATCCTGCACGCCTTTGCCGCCGAAGTTGAATCACTAGACTCCTTCACCATTGACCCGGCCCACGCGCCCGACGCCGCCCAAGCCCTCAAAGACGTTGTCGAAGCCTTGCAACCCGCCTTCACACTGCACCACGTCAAATTGCAAATCGCGCCCGGCCTGGATACAGCGCGCAACTGGAAAGTCGTCGGCGAAAAATCCCGTTTGGAGCGCGTCATCTCAAACCTCATCGAGAACGCCTTGCGCCACAGCCCGCCCGACACCACCGTCACCGTCGGCTGTTACGACAACGAACACGATCAAATCCTAATCGCCGTTGATGACGAAGGCCCCGGCATCCCGCCCGAAGTCGCGCCCACACTCTTCCAAAAGTTTTCGCAAGGGAAAAAAGGCAAAGGCAAGGTCGGGCTGGGACTCTATTTCTGCCGCATAACGGTCGAACAATGGGGCGGCCTCATCGGCCACGCCGCGCGCGCGGAAAAAGGTTCGCGCTTCTGGTTTCGGCTGCCACGCCCGAAAGCGAATTGAGCCAGCATTTGCCCCGTCCCAAGATAGTGTTATGATGCCCGCGCTATCCCACTAGATAAAGTGCTTTAAGCAAAGGCGGCAACCGCTCACCGCGCTTTTTGCTGAGAGACATTTGGCATGCGTGTTGTGTTGACCATTGCCGGATTCGATCCGTCCGGAGGGGCGGGGACGCTGGCCGACATCAAGACCCTGGCGGCCTTTGGCTGTTTTGGCGTCGCGGCGATCACCTCGTTGACCGCGCAAAACACGTTGGCCGTTTACGGCGCTTATCATCAACCGGCAGCGGTGTTGCGCGCGCAGATCGCGCCCTTGCTAGCAGACTTTGACATCGCCGCAGTCAAGCTGGGCATGCTGCCCAACCGCGCGCTCATTGAAACCGTGGCGGAAATCATCCGCGCGCACAAGCTAACCAACATCGTGCTCGATCCGGTGCTCCGTTCGACCAGCGGCTACGATTTGATTGACGACGCGGCGCTCGCGGCCTTGGTTGAACACCTGGTGCCGCTGGCCGACATCATCACGCCCAACCTGCCCGAAGCGGAACGCCTGACAGGCTTACAAGTCCGCGATCTGGCTGGCATGCGCGCAGCGGTGAAACAGATTCGTCAACAATCCGCCATCCGCCATCCGCCATCCGCCATCCTCATCAAGGGCGGCCACTTGCCGGACGAAGCGGTTGATCTGTTTGACGATGGGCAGGCCGAGCAATTGTTGCGCGCGCCAAAAATCCCCACGCGCAATACGCACGGCACCGGTTGCACGCTCTCGTCCGCGATTGCGGCGGGTCTGGCCTTGGGCGATGACATGCCGCTGGCGGTCGAACGCGCCAAACAATACGTCAGCGCGGCGATCCGCACCGCGCCCGGCTTGGGCCACGGCGCAGGCCCGTTGAATCACTGGTTTTCAGTGTCAGTAGCCCGACCGTGAGGGAGGGCTGGCTTGCGAGGTCAAGCCCTCCCTCACGGTCGGGCTACTGACACGTTCGTCCCTGTATGAGTAATTCGCAGAGTCCAGCAGTTCTCACGCCTCCATTGTTGGAAGAAAGCGAACTCGTCGTCCGCCAATCGAGCGAAGAGTTTGCGCCTTTCGACCCGCAACGCATCACCGATGCGCTCGTCCGCGAAACCCAAATTGCGCCCGAACTGGCGCAGCAAATCAGCCGCGAAGTCAAAGAACAAATTCAACGCTCCGGCATGCGCGCCCTGACCGCGCCGTTGATTCGCTGCCTGGTGGACGCCAAGCTGCTCGAATACGGCCAGACCGCCGCCTATCGTTTGCACACGCGGCTGGGCGTGCCGCTCTATGACGTAGACCGCACCATCCAGGCGGCTCCGCGCGAAACCGAGACGACCTTGCACGGCCCCGACGGCACCAGTCTGGCGCTGGCCGAAGAGATCAAACGCGAATACGCGATGCTGGCCGTCTTTTCTGAAACGGTCGCCAATGCGCATCTGGCCGGCGATCTGCACATCGAAAACCTGGGCGAAGTGGATCGCCCGACGACGATGATCGGCTCGCTCGATTACGTCAAACGCCACGGCGTGCGCTTGCCCGGCGGATTCGCGGGCTCGCGCCCGGCGCGGCGGCCCGAAGTTTTGGCCGCGCATTTGGTCAAACATACGGCGGCGTTGCACGGTTATTTCAGCGAAGCTCTCGCTTGGGACTCGGTCAACTTTGCGATTGCGCCGCTGCTGGTCGGCCTCAATCAGCGCGAGATGAAACAGATCGCGCAGGTCTTGCTGTTTGAATTGTCAGCGCCCGCCGTCGCGCGCGGCGGCCAGTTGGTGCATTGCGATTTGCATCTGGATTGGGATTGCCCGCCTTATTTGCAGGATGCGCCATCCGTCGGGGCCGGCGGCGAAAAACAACTGGCGACCTATGGCCAGCACGTCGCTGTCGCGCGCGATTTTCTGAAAGCTTTTTTTGAAGTCTATCTGGAAGGCGACGGCCAAGGGCTGCCTTTCACCGGCCCGCGTCCTGTCTTGCACGTGACCGAAGAATTGCTGGCCAGCCCCGGCCAGCGCGGCGTTTTGGAGTTGATCATGCGCGCGGCCACCGAACGCGGCGGCGTCTTGCTGGTCTTTGATCGCCCATTGAATGCGGCGGCGGAAGCCGATGTGGCCAAGGCCGAACTGGCCTCGCACACCTTCACCGCGCGTTACGGCGTCAGCGCCAGCAAGCTGCAACGCGCGCCCGAAAGCTGGCAATGGCGCGCGGCCATGTTTTCTTCGGTCGCCGTCAATCTGCCGCGCCT
This sequence comes from Acidobacteriota bacterium, assembly GCA_031418175.1. GTDB lineage: Bacteria > Acidobacteriota > Blastocatellia > RBC074 > RBC074 > JACPYM01. Next base: position 22,382 of record JANOWX010000441.1, read on the forward strand.
GGCCTATCGCGCCACCGGCAGCGAGGCGCGCGTCTTTGCCTTGCTGACTGACTTGCTCGAATTGGCGGCGCAGGCTTCGCTGGAAAAGCGCGTCTTCCTGGAAAAGCTGCTGGCGCGCGGCGAAGCGGGCGCGCTGTCGTTGCTGGCGATGCGCCAGGACAACGAACAATTTCTGCCGCTCGGCTGGACGGCGCACGCGCTCTGCCCGGTCGGCTTGGCCGAGTTGACACAAGCCGTCACTGGCAAGGCGCTAGGCACCGACACAGCCGCCAATGAGTTCGCCGCGCGCGTTGCCGCGCATTTGCACGAAGAAGCCGAACGCCTCTCGGTCAAACACAAAGTACGCTTCCACATCGCCGAATCGCACGACCTGAGCGCGCCGCACCGTTTCGCGCGGCTCGACCTGCGCCAATTTGACGGCGCCGTTTTCCAGGCGCTCAACCTGGAATCCGCGCCGGAAGAAGAGGTCTTTTATACCAACGCGCTCAAACTGCCGATTCAACACCGGCTCAATCTGCTGGAACGGTTGAAGCTGGAAGGAAATTTGCAAGCCGGCCACATCTGGGGCGGCGCGAGCGCGCTCTGGCTGGGCGAAACCATGCCCACCACCGAACGTCTGCTGGCCCTGCTTTTACTGGTCTTTCATCAAACGCAATTACCGGCACTGGCCCTGGCGCCCGAGTTTACGATTTGCCTGGCCTGCGTCACTGCCACGCGCGGCCAAGCCAGCGCCTGCCCACAATGCGGTTCAACCCGCACCGACAGCCTTGCCCAAGCCGCCAACCGCTACGGTTACGTTTCAACCTGGCCGCGCTGGATGCAACGCAAATTGCAGATGCGGCGGCGCGATGAAATCTAGCTTTCAAGCTGAAAAAAATCTGCCGCAGATGAACGCAGACAACCGCAGATCGCTGAAGGGTGGGCGTAATTCACGAGCCGTGTTGACAACGGTTTTAGCGCCAGCGGAGCGACATCTGACACATGCCGCTCCGCTGGAGCTTGAAAGCAATAACCACGCGGTTTCTATAAACATTTGGCTCCTCTGGAGCCGGATTCGGAACTTGCTGAATTACGCACAGGCTTCAGATAACTGAAAACCCGCCAAATCCGATCTGCGTTTTTCAGCGTTCATCTGCGGCTCAATTCCCGCCCAACACGCGCACCGTCACATCACGCCGCGTCTGATTGCCAAAAAAATCTTCGCCGAAAACGCGCAACACATACGTGCCTGCTGCGAGTTGTGAAGTCTCCCAAAATTCTTCGCGCGCCAGGCCGTCGCGCACCACGTTCGTCACCGTGTAAGCAAAGACCGTCTGCCCCGTGTAGCCGGATTGGCTGCCCACCGCATACGCCAACGCCACGCCATTCGGCGCATCAGGCAAGCGCTCAAAGCTCAGGTTATAACGCGGCTGTTCATACCCGCGCGCCGCCATGCCATCGGCATTGAAGACCTGATAGCCCAAACGGTACAGCCCCAAACGGCGCTGGCGCGCATTGCCATCGGCTTGATCGTAAGCTTGCACGACGATGCGCACGCGGCCTTGCACCGTGGGTGGTTCAACTGGCGGCAAACTTTTGCGCCTGGCTTGGGCTGGCAGGGGCGCAGGCAAATCAATCCGCGCGCCCGTTTCGGTCAGCAGGGTGACGCCCTCGATGGTGGGCGCAACCGTATCGCTGAGGCCGGGCAGTTGCAGCGCGGCCAGCGCATTGACTTCGCTGCTGGCAGGCCCGGCAATCAGGTGAACGTGGTTCAGACGGTTGAGCGTGCCCAGCGCCGTGCCCTCGCCAATGCGCGTCCCGCGCCGTATGCGCAAGCCCGTGAGTTGGCCTTGCGCATCGCGGCGAAAGAGGAAGCCCTGATTCTCAATGTCGAAAAACGGCGCCTCGTTTTGATCGCGCCCCAGCCGCAAGTGAATGTAGCCCAGCAACGGCAAGCGCAAACGTTCGCGCGTAGTGTTGAATCCCTCCACAGCCAGCGGTTGTGTGACGCGCTCGCCTTTCAACGCGTGCACCGTTTCGCCATACGCGCCAGGAATGTCCAGCCCGTTGTGAAACCAGGCTTCACCTTCCACTTGGCGCGCGCCGCGAATCTCGCCGAAGGTGCCCGCAATCTCGCGCCGCGCTTCAGGCGGTTGAAACGGCCAGCGCGCGGGCATACGCCGCCGAAGCTCTGCGGCAATCACCAACGCCTCTTCCGGTTTCGCCACGCGCCCCAACGCCACGCCCGCCGGGGTGAATGCGCGCAAAAAACCATTGCCGCTGTCGGCAAACAACAACGCATCATCGCTGTTGAAAGCCAACCCCAGCGGACGATTCAATCGTGCGCCGCTCGTTGCGCCATCCACGAGACCGAATGGGAAACCGCCCGCGACAGTGCTGACCGCAGCCTCTTCGCCAAACGTCAACAAGCGCACCGCCGAACTCGCCGCATCCGCAATTGCCAACGCGCCACCACGCCGCCACGCCAGCGCCACTGGTTCGGCAAACGCCGAACTCAATGGCGCGCCATCACGCATCCCCCATTCGCCCGTGCCCGCCAGCGTCGTCACCGTGCCGTCAAGCGCCACGCGGCGAATCCGGTGATTGCCTGTATCCGCCACAATCAACGCTCCATCACGCGCCACCACCAGCCCGCACGGCGTATCGAACAGCGCGTCACTGCCTGTGCCATCACGGAAGCCGGGCGCATTGCCACCCGCCAGCGTGCGCACCTGTCCGGCGGCATCAATTGCGCGGATGCGGTCGTTGTATGTATCGGCCACAAAAATCGTCCCGTCGGGCGCGACCGCGATGCCGATGGGCGCATTGAACCGCGCGGCATTGGCTGGGCCGTCGCTGCGTCCGCTCACATTTGGCTGGCCTGCAATGGTGGTGACGCTGCCATCGTCAACATTGACGCGCACAATCGTATGCGCGCCCGTGTTGGCGACGATCAACGCACCATCAGCGGCCACGGCCAAGGCTGACGGCATATCCAGCTTTTCTGTGACGACCGCCAAGCGCCCGTCGCCCGCCACGCGATACACACGCCCGCCCAAGCCATCCGTCACATACACTGCGTCATCCGCGCCCACCGCCACGCCAAACGGATCAGCCAGCGAATTGACCGTCAGTTGCGGCCCAGCGCCCGCAATGGTGACAACATTTGCCAACGGTTTAATCGGGCGTATGCGCAACCACCAACGCCACGCCAGCCAGCCGCCAAAGCAGGCCAACAGCGTCAACCCCGCAAGCGCCAGCCATTGTTTGAGTGAAAGTGCTTGCGACAGTGCGCGCAATTTAGCGGCATTCATCTTTATGGCATTCATCGAAGGCAGTTTAACGAGCGGCGTCAAACGGGGCAAAGCTGGCCAGCGCTCAGTTGTGTGGTGAATCTTTTTCGTGAACACTATGGCAAACCTGAAACATGCATTGCGGTCAACTTTTCGGAGAACAAATGAACGAGCTATCAACCACCGTTGCAAATGGCTTCCGCGCTTCCTATCAGGAATTCGCCACCCGCGTGCAGGCGTTGGCGGAACCGCTGAGCGAGGAGCAGTTCTGGCGCAAGCCGTATCCTTACGGCAACAGCTTCGGCCATCTGACGCTGCATCTGACCGGCAATTTGAACTACTACCTTGGCGCGCAAATCGCGGGCACCGGCTATGTGCGCGACCGCGAGCGCGAATTCACCGATAGCGCGCCGCCTAAAAAAGCCGAGGCCTTGCGCCGCTTCGACGAAGCCATTGCGCTGGCCGTGCGCACGCTTGCCGCGCAAACCGCCGCCGACTGGCCGCAGGAATACGAGGCCGTGGGCGCGGATATGTGCCCCGACCGTTTCAGCATCTGGTTGCGCTGTGCGGCGCATCTGTTTCATCACATCGGACAAATGATTTATCTGGCGCAGGAATTCGCCCGAGAGGAGTAACGCATGGAAACACCGATTTATATCGTTGACGCTTTTACGAACGAAGCCTTCAGAGGCAATCCGGCGGCGGTCTGCCCGCTGGATGCAGCCCAACCTACTGAATGGATGCAACAGGTCGCCGCCGAAATGAACCTGTCAGAGACGGCCTTTCTCGTGCCGCGCCCTTCTGACAATGAAGCTGGCGAGGGCTTTGACCTGCGCTGGTTCACACCCGCCATCGAAGTTCCGCTGTGCGGACACGCCACGCTGGCGAGCGCGCATACGCTGTGGGAATCAGGGCGGCTGGCGGCGGAGGCGGAAGCGCGCTTTCACACGCTGAGCGGCTGGTTGCTGGCGCGCAAAACCGCGCAAGGCATCGAAATGGATTTCCCCGCCATGCGGTTGGAAGAGATCGCCGTGCCGCCCGGCGTGGCGGAATCATTGCGCGCCACGCCGTTGCGCGTTTATCTGGTGCGCGACCAAAACGGTTTGGAGAAAAACTATCTGGTCGAATTGGGCAGCGAAGCGGACGTGCGCGCCTTGCAGCCCGATTTCAATCTGATGCGCCAACAAGTGAGCAAAGGGCTGATTGTGACCGCGCCAGCCGCAATGCCCGGCGTAGATTTTGTCTCGCGCTATTTCGCCACCTGGGCCGGGATTGACGAAGACCCCGTGACCGGTTCGGCGCATTGCGCACTGACGCCGTATTGGGTGAACAAACTGGGGCGCAGCGAGTTGCTGGGGTATCAGGCCTCGGCGCGGGGCGGCTATGTGCGCGTCAAACTGGATGGCGACCGCGTCGTGTTGGGCGGACAAGCAGTGACCGTGGTGCGTGGCAGTTTGTTGAGTTGAGGTTTTGTTTTTGTGATTGGTGAACGGGGTCGGTTTGCGCAGGCAGGCTGATCCCGTTTGTGTTTGTGCCGTACCGTAGGTTGTACAAACAGAGGCGGCTCGATAAACAAAACGCCCCGTGTCAACGAACGCATTGGTGCCGAGCCACCGCCGGGTGGTAAACC
>JANOWX010000442.1:0-2103 GCA_031418175.1 Acidobacteriota bacterium
ACAAGCTGGCAGCTTGTCGCACAGCTTCAAGGCAGAACAATGAAGTCTATTCAACCTGCAGTCGCGTTTTTGTTTGTCGCTTTGCTGGCTGCTGGCTTCGCCGTCGTGCCGCGCCGCGACACAGCTTTGGCCGCGCAGAAAATGAAGCCGGAAGAATTGGTGGCCAAACACCTGGAAGCCATCGGCAGCGCCGAGGCGCGCGCCAAAGTCACGGCGCGGGCCGCCAGCGGCACCTCAAATTTCAGCGTCAGCATCGGCGGGGCGGCGCATCTGTCGGGCAGCGCAATGTTCGTCTCGGCGGGTGCGCGGTTACGCCTAGGGATGCGCTTCCCGGCGCCGGATTACACGGGCGAGGATCTGGGTTTTGACGGCCAGCGCGCGGCTTCGGCCTTGTTGCCGACCGGCGTGCGTTCAGCGCTCAGCCAGTTTGTCGAACAACAGGATGCCGTACTCAAAGAAGGTCTGCTGGGTGGCGCGCTTTCGACGGCGTGGCCGTTGCTGCGCCTGGAACAGGCCCAGCCGAAACTGGAATATCGCGGCTTGAAAAAGATCGAGGGGCAGCAATGGCACGAACTCGGCTATCGTCCGCGCAAGGCCAACGCCGAACTGAAAATCCTGCTCTATTTCGACGCCGCGACTTTCCGCCACGTCCGCACCCGCTACAGTTTCGAGATCGGCGCGAGCATCGGCACGCGTGAAGCGTCGAACCTCAACCCTGAAAGTTACCTGTCACTGACCGAGAACTTCGACGATTTTCGCGCGGTGGACGGCCTGAGCTTGCCGCACAAATACCACCTGCAATACAGCGCGGAAGGCCGTGGCCCGACGACCATACGCGATTGGCGCATTGTGATTGCGCGCGTGCAGCACAACCCCAAGATCGAAGACGATCTTTTCATTATCAAGTGAGCTGCGCTCGTCGCACCGTCGGCGTTTGGATTGCCGCTATCAGCGCCGCCATGTCCGCCAAAGATAAAGTGCCTCAACACATGGTCAACGCGTTGCGGCAAGGATGGCTGGATGTGACGCGGCGGGCGTTCGCGCGGGGCTTTCGGTATCTGGTCGAGCGGATGCTGTGAGAAGAGGAAGGGGAGACATCAACAAACCTGGCTTTATAGGCCGCAAATTTAGCGCCACACACTGTTGGCGTAGTTTGCTTGTCATTCGCCTTTGCCATCGCCTACAATGCATCTGCGTTTGCGCCCGCCATTGATCTTTGCTAAAGATTCGACCTTCTGACTTGTAGCCAGCAGCAGGCGCTTCCGCACTCATCACCACACAACGGAAAAGTTGAGCGGCCCCCGCGTTCCGTCCAACTTGAAAGCTAATTTTTTTCACAACACTCAAGTGAACTGAGTAATGGAGGCCAAATGAACAATGCCAAGATGAAGCCTGTCGCGCGCTTGATCATTGTTGCGCTGTGTTCCTATGTACTTTTCGGCGTAGGGGCAGGTGCTCATCAGCAAGAACCAAAGTCTAAATTCAAGCCCACCCCAGAAGGAGCAAAAGGTGTCAGACCAGATACCTATGGGGTTTTGTTTGTTGATACGCTGCCACTCGAAAATTTCGAGCGCGAGTTAGATCGAGTGCTTAGGCAGTACAGTGCCGCACTGGCCAATCCCGCTGATTTTGGCCCAGACGCAAAAGTCAAAATTCCAGATCTACGTCTCGCTATAGTAAAAGTGCCTGAAGACCGTGCCAAACTAATTGCCGCGGATAGTATGGTGGCTGAGGTGCAGCAAGAATACGAACCTCAGATAATCATTGAAGAAAATAAACCAGTTCCGGTACCTCTTGTTGGGCCAGGGAAACACCGACCGCCTGACAAACAGTCAAAGCCACCAAATACAAAGCGACCAGACAATGAAGATGAGTTACAGGAACTCAATCTCTTTCGCTTCGCCGCACCGGACGCCTCTCGCGCCACGACTTATTAGACTTGTTGCGATGAGGCGAACTGCCCTAAAGGATTGCGGTGCATAGACTTGTAGCTATATGTGAAAATCGTTAAAATGCTACCATGCAATTACAAATATCTGACTTAACGACCCCTCGTCAATGGTGTGCAGCTACTGGTTACACACGCGTTCAGTTTGAGAAGTT
>JANOWX010000443.1:0-4139 GCA_031418175.1 Acidobacteriota bacterium
ACCGCGACGATGATTCGCCCGGTCAAAGACGCGCAGGCCGTGCCGAAGATGGTCGAATTGAAAGCCGTACAGGAGCAGTTCCCTTTTTACGGCGAACTGGCGCTCAGCAACGGCGTGCCCTATTCGCACAGCTTGCTCAAAGATCGCGGCGCGCTGGTGCGCCAAGCCGTGCTGACTTCCTTTAACCTGAACATCGGTGCTCAAATCCTCATCAACGATCAGCCGTTCACCATTCGCGGCGTGATCGAAAAAGAGCCGGGCAATACACTCAACGCCTTCAGCTTCGGCCCGCGCGTGCTGATTGATTACAGCGACGCGGCGAATGTAGGGCTACTCGGCTTCGGCAGCCGCGCGCGTTATCGCGTGCTCTTCAAAACCCGCGACGGGTTTGCGGGCGACCTGAGCGCGCAACTCAAGCTCGCCTTTCAAAACCAGCCGCTCGTCAGCGTGCGTTCCTACCGTTACTCGCAAGACCGCCTGAGCAATTCGCTGACGCAGGTCGAAGACTTCCTGAGCCTGATCGGCCTGGTCATCCTGGTGTTGGGCGGCATCGGCATTTCGAGCGTCACGCGCGTCTTCATCAACCAAAAGATGAAAACCATCGCCATCCTCAAAACGCTGGGCAGCAACAACCGGCGTGTATTGGCGGCCTACTTGCTGCAAGTGCTGCTGCTCGGTTTGTTCGGCAGCGTGCTCGGCTTGGTTCTAGCAAAGATAACAATGCTGGCCTTGCCGGTTTACTTTGGCGGCAAGCTGCCGCTCGACATTGAATTCAGCCTGACCTGGTCGGCGGTAGGGCAAGGGCTTGGCATAGGGCTGTTGATCTCGCTGCTCTTCTCGCTGGTGCCGCTGCTCGAAATCCGCCGCATCAAACCGATCCTGGTTTTGCGCAGCGGCGCGGGGCTGGAAGAAGGCCGCGTCAGTTGGTGGCGCGATGCCACGCGCATCGTCGTTAGCGTGCTGGTCGCCGCCGGGCTGTTGGCGCTGGCTGGCTGGCAAGCCGGTTCGCTGAAAATCGGCGCAATCTTTCTGGCCGGGCTGGCGGCGATGACGCTGGTGTTGAATCTGGCCGCGTGGTTGTTGATGCGCGGCTTGCGCGGCTTGCGCCATCTGCCGTCGTTCGCCTTGCGGCAAGGCGTCAACAGCCTCTACCGTCCCGGCAACCAGACGCGCATTATCCTGCTGGCGGTCGGTCTCGGCGTCTTTTTCGTCGTGGCCGTGCGGCTATTGCAAATCAACCTGCTCGAAGAGTTCAACGTTGACCTCAACAACAACGCGCGCGCCGACCTGTATTTGGTAGACATCCAGCGCGACCAACTCGCCGGCCTCGGCGCATTCATCAAAGAATCCACCGGCGAAACGCCGCCGCTGATTCCCACCATTCGCTCGCGCATCGCGCAGATCAACGGGCGCGAGGTGAACCCCGACCGTACCGCCGTCAGCGACAATCGCGGCCTGTTGGGGCGCGAATACGTGCTGACTTACCGCTCGCAACTCGACGCCAGCGAGACGCTCATCGCGGGCCAGTTCTGGGATGCCAGCGCCAGCAGCGAACCGGAAATTTCTATTGAAGAGTTGCTGCACAAAGAACTCGGCTTGAACCTGAATGACCGCGTGACCTTCGACATTCTGGGCAAACAAATCACCGCCCGCGTCACCAGCATACGCCGCGTAGACTGGCGCAACGCCCGCACCGGTTTCCTGATCGTCTTCCGCCCCGGCGCGCTCGACAACGCGCCGACGATGTATGTCAGCGCGCTGAAAGGCCCGAAACCGGGCCCTGAAAACGGTAATGCTCGCGCGCAGTTCCAGCGCAAGCTGGTAGACCGTTTCCCCAACGTCTCGGTGATTGACGTTTACGACATCATCGAAGTCGCGCGCGGCATCGTGGACAACGTCTCGCTGGCCGTCACCTTCGTCGGCGGCTTTGTCTTTCTGAGCGGCTTATTGATTTTGGTCGGTTCGATTGCCATGACCAAATTCCATCGCCTGTATGAATCGGCGATCCTGAAAACGCTGGGCGCGAAACGAGAGCTAATCATTGCAACGCTGCTGGTCGAATACGGCGTACTCGGCTTGCTGGCGGGCGCGCTGGGGTCATCGGCTGCGATTGCGTTGACGTGGGCGGTCAGCAAGTACGGTTTGGAAATCACCTGGCGCTTTGTGCCCTCGGTCAATCTGTTGGGCGTGGCGCTGGCGCTGGTGTTGGTGATGGTGGTCGGCGTGGTGTCGAGTTGGGATGTGCTGGTGAAAAAGCCGCTGGGGATTTTACGGTCGGAGTGATGGTAGGGCCACTGTCGCTCTCAACCTTGTTAGCCTAACCTCGCGTTTCGTGCCTGCGCTTGCGTTGTAAGTAGCGAGATAAACCGGTCCCCTTATCAACATAGCTGTGGCTGCTATGGCGCAATCACCAGTGGCAGATTCACCATCACGTGTCCGCCCGGTTTAGTCTTCACCCGATAGATGGTTTGCGGCAACGGGTCGCCTTGCGTCAGCTTGCGCTCGCCCTGGTCAGCTTCTTGCTCTACCTTCGTCCACTGCTGGCCCGCACCGCTGCGTGATTCGCGCCGCTCCGTTGGCCCGCCCCATTGCTTCTCCCATTGCGCCAGCTTGGAAGGATCGAGGTTTGGCTGTTCAACATCCAATGGCAGCGGCTCCGGGCTAATGATGATCGTGAGTCTTTCACTGACGTGGTTTTTGCTGCTGCGTTGCAGTGTGAAGTAGGGGATGGGGTCGCCTAGCGCGGGGATGGAGATAATTTTGCCTCCTGTGGCCACGTTGCCTTCGGGCGGCGTTGTACGCGCAGGGAAAATCAAAGACGGTTCGCCCAGCTTGCCGTCGGCATAGACCTCGCGGTCAATCACATAGATGTGGCTGCTGCCCTCGCGTGGCGTTTCGATGCTGATGCGCACGCGTTGACCTTCGCTGAAAGGCGTGTCGGCTTCGACTCGTTCGAGTTGATATTGGCTGGGCGCGGCACCGCTTTTCTTCACTAACAGCCGCGCGCCGCTCTGATCGTCACCCGGCGCAGCCGCGCGCAAACGCCAGATGGTGATGCCGATCAACTCGCCGTCTACTGCTTCAGCGGAAGGTGCGCCGGGCTTCGTCTCTGGCTTAGCCGCTGCCTGCTGCTTTGTTTCCGTCGTCGGAGGCTTCGCGGTTGGCTTGGCATTCTTGGCTTTTGCCCGTGCCGCCTCGAACTGTTTATTCCATAACCGGCGCGTGCCGTCATCTTCTTCTTGCGGTGATGGCACGGCTAATACGGGCAGGCTGCACAGACTGAGCAGCAACGTCAGTGCAGTCCAATGAGGCATTGATTTGATTGCGGTTTGGAGATTGGTTCTGTTAGGCATCTTGATTGCTCCTGACACACTCTTGTTTCCAGTTATTGCTTAATACTTGCTTCACACACAACACGTAGCCCCAGAGTTGAATCCTTTGTATCACGCTCTTCAAATCTACGGCTAGCAGAGCGACATTGCGTTCCATCACTCTTCCACGAGCCGCCGCGCATTACTCGATACTCACTCCCGCCATCCAGACACCACTCCTCGACATTGCCATGCAGATCGAATAGCCCAAACGCATTGGTAACACTCAAACTACCGACTGGCACTGTTTTTTGTCGATTGATACCAATCGGCCCTGATCCAAAAGGGCGACTGCCATTGTAGTTGACAATCTCCGGCGTAATCGTTGAACCAAAGCCGAATGGAAAGGTTTCGACTCGTTGTTTTGACGAGTTCGAGTTTATCCAATCCACGATCGTTCGCCCTTTGGAGAATGACCTGTTCGTCTCTGTGCGGCAGGCGTATTCCCATTCGGTTTCGCTCGGCAGGCTATATACCCTGCCTGTCTTCCGCGATAACCGCACGCAAAACTCTATTGCTTCGTCCCAGGAAACTTGCTCTACCGGCAGGTTGTCGCCTTTGAAGAAGGCGGGATTGGTGTATAAATCCATATTTACTTTCGGCAAGCTTGCTACTACACGCCACTGTGCTTGTGTTACTTCATACTTGCCTATAAAAAATGACGAGACTTTGGCTTGGTGCTGATTACCATATTGACCATCATATGTAGATGTTGAAGGAAACCCCATCAAAAACTTCCCTCCGGGAATCTCGACCATTTCCAATGTC
>JANOWX010000444.1:0-2002 GCA_031418175.1 Acidobacteriota bacterium
GGCGCAAAAACAAACCGCTCACGCACGGGGAGCGCAACTCCGAATGCCGCCGCTCATTGCCGCCGCAGCGCAAAACGTTCAGGCACATCACCAGCGCTACCCATCGTTCGGTGACTGGTCTATAGTGCGGCCCGTCGTACCGCATCTTTCAACGCAGACAAACCCTCATCAACAAGGAGCAACCCATGTCTTACAGATTGGCGCGTGCGCTCGCTCTAGCTGCTCATTGGCTCAGCTTACTGGTGTTGCTGGCGCTCACCATCAGCGCCCAAACGCCCGCCGTTGCCGAGAAGCAGATCGAAGTCTTCGGCCAAAAGATTCACTACCTGGAAGCTGGCACCGGCCCGACCGTGATCCTGTTGCACGGGTTGGGTGGCGACGTGAGCAATTGGGCGCTGACCGTGCCCGCACTGGCCAAACAGTTTCACGTCGTCGCCATTGACCAGATCGGTTTCGGCAAATCAGACAAGCCGCTGCTGAACTACCGCATCGGCACGATGGTGGATTTCCTGAACGGCTTTTATCAGCAGACCGGCGTTACCAAGGCGACGTTGGTCGGCAATTCGCTGGGCGGCTGGATCGCGGCGGCCTTTACGCTGGCGCATCCCGGCAAAGTCGAAAAGTTGGTATTGGTGGATGCCGCCGGTTATTCACCCACGCGGACAGGCGCGCCGAAATTGACGCGCGAGCAACTTGCTCCGCTCAACGCCGCGACGCTGGCCGAATTGAAGCAGGTGATGAGCCTGATCTTTTACAACAAGGCCATGTTGACCGACGCTTTTATCGAAGCGGCCTTTGCCGCCAAGTTGAAACGCGGTGACGGCTACACGATCAGCCAGTTCACCGAGATGGTATTGCGCGGCGCTGACTTTCTGGATGGCAAAACCAAGGCGATCAAGGCGCCGACGCTGGTGCTGTGGGGCCGTGAAGACGGTTTGACCCCGCTGGCCATCGGCGAAGCGTATGCCCAGGACATCGCTGGCGCTGAGAAAGTGGTGCTCGACAAATGCGGGCACGTGCCGCAACTCGAATGTGCACCGGCTTTCAATACGGCGTTGCTCAAGTTTTTGAGCGCGCCAACGTCCGGCAAATAAAAACGGCTCTCCCACGAAGTCCCACGAAGGAGCACGAAGAAGGCCCAAGTGAGAAACCGCTTCTTCGTGCTTCTTCGTGGGGCTTCGTGGGAAGTTTTCCTAAAGTTTGCGTATGAAAACGACCCCGCTTGCCAAACCAACTGCCAGTGAGTTGCAACAACTCGCCCCGTTCCGCCAGATGCCCGCAGAGCAATTGGCGCAGCTTGCCGAATTGATTTCGCGCCGCCAATTTCCCGCCAACGCTTCGTTGATGATGGCCGAGCAGGCGGGCGAAGTCGTGTACTTCATCCTCGACGGCACCGTCAAAGTTCATCTCGAACAGGCCGATGGCAGCGAGGTTATCATCTCGATACTGGGCCGCGGCGAAATCGTCGGCGAGATGAGCGCGCTGGGCATTCCACACCGCTCGGCCAGCGTGCTGACGCTCGAAGCCTCGAACCTGCTCTGGCTGGATCGCGCGGCGTTTCAGCGTTGCCTGATGAACATGCCGATGCTGGCCTACAATCTGGCGGGCATCCTGGCGCTGCGCTTGCGACACGCCAACGAAAAAATTCGCGCGCTGGCCACGCAATCGGTCGAGGCGCGTCTGGCCCGCCAGGTACTGCTCTTCGCCGAGCAATACGGCCAGCCGCAGCCGAACGGCGACATACACATCCCGCTGCGCCTGACCCAGAGCGATCTGGCCGCCATGACCGGCTGTTCGCGCGAACACGTCAACAAAGTCATCGTCTCTTACAAAGAACGCGGCTACCTTTCGGTTGATCGTCATTACCATTTGACCGTGCATAATGTGGCCGCTTTGGAACGCCGCGCTTGACCTTGCACCAGCGAAGACACACGAAGGAGCACGAAGAAAGGCAGCCAGCGGCAAGTTTCCTGCTTCGTGCACCTTCGTGTGTCTTCGGTGC
>JANOWX010000445.1:0-8322 GCA_031418175.1 Acidobacteriota bacterium
CCCTGCCGGGACGCAAACCCAATAACGACACAGTTCCGGTGGTTGCACCACCGGCTAATGTCCGTCGCGCCTTCAGCGCGCAACTGAAAAGATTTGGGTAATGACAAGGGTTTGAAAACCACGGCTGAACTCACCCTGTCGCTACGCGACAAAAAAGGACGAGTATTACATTTTCACCACTACCGGAAAAAGGTTGACGGGGGAGAGGGCGGGTTGTGCCCGGCACTGGTTAATCGCTGACTGTCTTCAACACGCGGCCCACCAGGTGATCTACGCGCCAACGCGGCCCGACGCGCTGGGCCAGGCAGAGCAATTCGGCCCACCAGAGCACGCGTTTGATGGTGCTTTCAGAAATCTCCGTGGATTGGTTGAGTAACTTGTGCAGTTCTTCGAGCGTTTGTTCGCCTTCGCGTTCCAAGGCCAGCATCACGCGCAGCGCGTGCAGATGGCTCTGGCCGAGCGCGGCTTGATCTACGCCGAGCGCGCGGGCCAGATCGCGCGCGACGGGTTTGTCGCGCAAATCTTTGGCGGTGGCGCGCAGGTGATCCATCCAACTGAAGCTGTCAATCTGGCTGCGTTGATAGAAGTATTCGAGCAGCATCGGCCAGTTGCCGGTGACGGCGGTGATGCGTTCGCGGGCGTCTTCGTCAATGTTGAAGCTGCGGTCGTCCAGCCATTGGCGCAGGGCGTCATCGTGCCAGGGTTTCAGGCTATAGGCCGTCGCGCCTTTGCCGGGCAATAACTCGAAGGGCGTTTGCTGCTGATTGAGCAGGTTCCAGGCTTTGGGCGGATCGGCGATGAAAGCGACGCGCACGAAGGCGCGCGTCGCGGGCGCGTCGCTCAAGCGCCGATAAGCTTCTTCGATCCAGCGGGCTTCCCATTGGCTGGAAGGCAGCACGAGCATCAGGGTCGTGCCGTCGGCTTGGCGCTCAAGCGTCTGGTTAAGCTGTTTGGTAAATGCCTGGTGATCGGCGCCGTCGAGCGCGGTAAAGAGTCCGCGCGGGGTGGCGACTTCGATAAATTCGCGCAGGTCGGTGAGGCCCGCCGCCTCGTTGCCAAACACCAGCGAGATGCCGTTTTGGCGGCTGCGCATTTCCAGAATTTCTTGCGCGGTCAGCGGGCTGCGGCGCGGCGAACCGGTGCGGGCCGCGCGGAAGGTGCTGGGATTGTATTTGGGCGGCATCTTGCGCGTGCGTTGCAATTCGGCGGCGATTTGATCTTCGTTGCCCAGCAGGACGGCGACGCCTTTGCTGCGCAAGGTGTAGCCGTTTTCGGTCGCGCGCAAAATGCCCAGACCGACCATTTCATCTAACAGCACCGGCAAGGCGTTGTCAGCCAGGATGGCCTCAAAGCCTTCTTCCCACCAGTAACGCGCCTGTTGGGCGATCCACGAATTCGAGAAGCCTTGCGAAAGCAGCCGTTCGTCGTTTTGCAACAGCGCGTCGGCCATCAAATAGGCGATCACGCCATAACGTTCGTCCACCTGCAGCGTCGCCAACAGGCCGGCGCGAATGGCGGCGCGCATATCCTGGCCGCGATAGGCTTCGTCCACGTCTTCGGAAGTGATGAAGTAGGGCGGGCCCGCGTGGTTGCTGCTGCTGGCGCGGCTGGAATTAGTCAGGTATTTCAGCAGGTGGTAGCAATAATGCTGAATCAAACTCGGATAGTAATTGGTGCGCCACAAAATGCGCCGCACCAGATCGGGCGATTCGAAACTATAACCGAGCGCGGCCAAGGGTTCTTCGATCAGGCGGCGCGCCTCTTGCGCTTCGTGGCCGAGCAGCGGGCCGATGCTGATGGGCGAGCCGAACTGGGCCAACGGATGATCGGGAATGCGCGTCATGCGCGGAATGTTGTGCACGCCGGCGAATACGACTTTGAACCGGCGGTTGGTCTTTTCCATGATGCCGCGCACGCGCGAGGCGCGCACGAATTGCTCTTTTTCGTCGGCTTCGAGGAAGCGGTCGGCCTGGTCGAGCAGCACCAAAATGCGCCGTTGCTGATTGCCATCCAGCCATTGGCAAACCTGTTCGAGCAGCGTGATCGGATTGTCGTGCGCGCCGCTGACGATTTTATGCTTTTTGAATTCTTCACCGAGCAGCAGCCAAAGGTCATCCAATTGCCGCTGGGTGCCGATGTTCTCGCCTTCCAAATCCAAAAAGACGGCGATGCGGTGTTGCGCGGGATCGTGGTAGTTGCGTTCGACATCGCGCAACAGCGTGGTCTTGCCCAAGCGGCGTCCGCCATAAACGAAGCCCGTACCGGTCGGGTTCATGATGGATTTCCGTTCCTGGATGCGCCCATAAAACATTTCGGGCGAGACCGCCGTGGCGGTATAGGGCTCTGTCCAGGTGAAAGGCAGCGCGGCTTCAAAGAGCGTGCGCAAGCGGGGCGCGCGTTGGCCGTACAGATAAAGAATCAACACATCATCCACGACGACCAGGGTCTGGCGGCGTTCGCGGCACAGCCGCGCCAGCGCCGGCCGCATCTCGTCGTTCATCTGGCCGAAGTAGAAGACGAACACCGGGCTGCCAAACGAGGTGTCGCCGATGAATTGGAATAACTCTTCTTCAGAAGGGCGATCCCAGACGCACAGAATGCGGTACTTGCCTTTGGCTTCAGAACCGTAAGCCGGCACGGGGCAACGCTCACGCCCGATGATCGGCTCTGTCGTCAGATTGATCCAGGTGATGCTCTCTTCCTGTTTAATGACGGTCTCTTTGGCGGTGAGGCCCAGGAAGGGCAGGATTTTGCCAATGTCTTCTTCGCTGATCGTTTGCATGCGCCGGGTGTTAAACCAGGCCGAAACCGCGCCGGCGACGGCCTCGAGGTCGAAATCCTTCAAGCGCAACCCGCACAAATCGGCCCCGGCGCGCGCGCGCTGGATCACGGCGTAAAGCGGCACCTGTTTCAAGTAATCGCTCAACTCGCGCGCTTTTTCAGGATAAAAGCTGCCGAAGTTGTCGTGAGTTTCTTCGGCCTCAGGCAATTCCTGCTGGTCGAGCACCATGCCTAAGTATTCTTCCGCCGTGACCAAATCGCCGCGTTCCAGTACGCGCGCCAGTTGCGGATAGTAATAGTGGTCGGGCCCAATGCCCGAAAGTTTGAGCTTTTCGCGCAAGGCGGCAATGGCGGTTTCGCGCTTGGCCAGAATCGTTTGGCGCATGGTCAGCAATTCATGGTGCGCCGCGCCGAAGCGCAAGAGCTTGGAGGTTTCCATGCCGTCCACGACAGCGGCCATGCGCAGATAGTCTTTTTCGGGCAGATGGCCCAGATCGAGCGCGGCGGTAATCATCTTGCGCGTTTCTTCGATCTCTTGCCGCAAGACGGCGCGGCAACTGGCCAGCATTTGCTCGCGGTCGCGCCGCATCCCTTCCAGTTTTGCCGCGTCGAAACCGGTGTCGGCGAGATATTGCAGCAAATACAAGGTGGCGTCGTGATCGCGGCGTTCGCTGCGGAAGGCGAACGCGCGTTGCCAATCGAGCGGCATGTTTTTGGCGATGGTGCGCAAGAGCGCGGGAATCACACTGTCAGGGTCTTCCGTTTCGGGCCGTAAGCGCCAGGTGAGCGGCAATTCGGTCGCCAAGAGCGGCGCATAGAGCGTATGGCGGAGCTTGGGTTCTTGCGCGCTGATCACCTTGGCCGAATCGAAAATGTGGCTGACATCGGTGACGGCTTCGAGGCACATGGCCAAGGCTTCGCGCACCGGGATTGAGGTGTGCTGTTGTTTGGCTGTTTCCAGTTCCCGCAAGACCGCGGCGTGGTTTGTAGTCACAAATTCGCGCAAGGTCGCCAGGTGCGGCGGCGGTTGCAGGCTGATGCGCCCCGGATTCGTTTCGAGCAGTGAAATCCAGCGCCGCGCCAAATCCACGCTTTCGTGGCTGTATTCGAGCAGTTGTTTGAAGGCTTCGCCCTCGATGTCGCGTTGACCTGCCGAGCGTCCGATCAACTCGCGATCGGTATGATTGATCTCACGCCGCACCTGGCGTTCATCCGACCATTGTTTGATGAGCCGTTTGACCGCCGTCACATCGCATTGTTCGCTCACCTGGCTGGGCAACAGCATGCGCAGCTTGCCTTGCGGCTCGCACCAATTGCGCCAGACATAAGTCGCCGGGGCGTAATCGAGTTCCTTGAAAGGCGCCTGTTTCCACCAGGCTTCGACTTCGTGGCGCAAATGCTGGAAATCTTTTTGCCAGGCGTCCTTGTCTTTGTGCTGCCGGAGCATGCCCGGATCAAGGGGGCGCGCTTCGTGGCAGTGCGTGCCGATGCTTTGGCAAAACGCGTGGAAGCGCGGCAAGCTAGCCGGTTCGGGCAATTGCGCGAGCACACGCGGCGCTTTGGTGCTCGGCGCCAGCAGCGCCGGGCGCAGCGTCGCCGCCGCGCTAAACAGGCTGACCGCCAAGTCCCATTCGGGATTGGCTGAACTGACCCAGCGCGGCGTAAAGAATTTCAAGTCGGCGCGCAATTGATGGGCCAGTTCGCCTTCGTCGTAGCGGATGACCCGGCTCAGCGCCAGCGCCCGAATCAGCCAGGAGGGCAGGCAAGTGCGTTCATCCCGTTGGGCGCGTTCCAGCGCGCGCGCCAGCGGAAACGCCAGCCCCATTTGCCGCTCAAAAACCAAGCGCCAGAGCAAGTCACGCAGGGCCACCTGGCGTTCCGGCGCCGCGCCGCTCTCGATGGCGTGCGCGATTTGCGCCGCTTTGAACTCGGCTGGTAATTGATAAAGCGGGACGTCCTCATTCCCGCTGAAATAGAAGGGCGCGTTGCGTTCTTCGAGAGTTATGTAAATGAAGGTCTGCTCGCGCTCGTCTTCATCCTCATGGCCTTGCGGCGTCGTCTCGTAATCCTCAAAGGGCTCAGGCTCAACCACCAGCGCGGCTGGCAAGGGGGCCGTAATCGGCGGCGGCAGCGGCGGTGGCGGAATAATGTCTGCGAGGTTCGGCGCTGGCACGGCGGCTCCATTGACTGCTGGCGGCTCCGTGATGGGGGCGCCGGTTTCCGCTTTACTACTCTTGCCGCGTTTGGCGCTCTTTCCGGTTGCCGGGCCATGCGCTGAGACATTCGCCGGGACAATTGCCGGGGCGGGGGCTTCAGCGAGCGAAACGTCGGTATCGGAGCGGTTGGCGCGCGCCGAGGTCTCAGCCTCAACTTCGGACAAATCGTCCAACAACTGCGACCAATGCGAGAGCGCTGCCTGAGTGATAGAGCTTGGATCTTGGGAAAGACCTGCCTGGGAATTGGAGCTGTTCTTTGACTTGGACTTCAGGCCTGAGGTTTCTGTGGCGGCCGCGCTGGCTTGGCCGGTTTTACCCGCTTTGCCCGCTTTGCTTGGCGTGTTGAGCTTAGCCGGGCGAGCGTCCTGTGCGAGCGCGCCGGATGGGGCATTGGAATTGGCTTCGTCAGCTTCGTTCTCTGCAATATCGTCCAGCCGGTTGAACCAGGCTGGCAGCGACTCATCCGCGTCATTCTGTTCGGCCTTTTCCTTGCCTTTGCTTTTCTGGCTCGGCGTCGCGCCATTGGACGCCGGTTGCTCAGCCGCGCCGCCAGGCACCCCCGCCAATGCCCGGCTTTCGGTATTTACACGTTGCGCGGCATTGTCGGCCGCTTGTGCCAATTTGCCATCCATCAAAGCTTTGGCCATTTCTTCGAGCGACGGCCAATTCCCGCCGGCCCATTCGTTCAAGAGCAAATCAGCGGGCGCTTCAACTGCAGCGTCAAGCTGAAGGTCAAAGGTTTGTTCGTCAAGGGCTTCTTCAAACTGATTTAGCGGGGTCGAGGATTGCTTGTCATTCCGCTCCATTTCGGAGAGGAACGAAGAGAGCGAATCGTATTCCGCCCCGCCGTCATTGTCCGGCGGGGCGCTGGGGTCTGGCGCCGCCAGGAAATACAACTGTCCGCGCGCCGCCTGGGCCGCTAACTCTTTGCCGAAATACTGGGCCACCTCTTCGCGCAAGGCGTCCCATTGATCGCCGTCCAGATTATTCCATTCCTCAATCAGGTAAAGCAGCGATTGATAAGGCTGTTGTGCCTCACGCAGCGTTTGTTCTTCGAGCGGGGCAGGCGGGCCTGTGAGGGCGCCGATGGTTTCGCGCAATTGGCTGGCCTGCGCGTAACATTCCTGCAAGGGTTTGTAGTTTGGTTGCGTCTGGTGCGCCAGTAAGAGCACGCGCTCCAAGAGTGTGACCGTTTCTTGGCGGACTTGCTGGGCGGCCGCTTTTTGGGCCACCGCGCGCCGGGCCTCTTCGGCTTTGCGGGCTTCATCTTCGGCCCGCACGCGGGCTGTCGTGATGGCTTCGATCACGACGTTGAGCAGTTTTTCGAGTGTATAAAGGTCGGGTATCTCTTCGGGTTTGAGCAGCGGCGTGACATGGAAAACTTCGGCGGCGCGCAATAACTCCGTGCGCAGTTCCTCGAAATCTTTGCGGGTCGTCTGCAACTCTTCCATCATCACGTCGGAGAGCAGGCGGCCAGACTTCTGCATCTCGGCAGCGGCGTCGAGCAGCAACGAGCCTAATTGAGCGATATTGCCGGTGAGAGAATCGAACTTATCTCTTAGGACAACCCGACTGACTTCCATGTCTGTTTCCTAAACGTCTGTTTCCTAAACGGATGCTATTTGCGGGAAGGCTGACGAACGCAACTGGAGCGGGGATGCGCGACTAGGATTGAGTTACTCCGAGAAAGAGGCGTTCCGCGCCATGCAGGCCTTACAACGAGAGAATAGCCTGACGTCACAACTCCTTGAACCCTGACACAACGCCTTCACCAGTGCCGCCAGCGGAACTCCAGCCAATAACGCTTGTAAGAAGACAGCGGAACACTCGCGCGTTACACCTGCTGGTGACCATTGCCACCCCCCAAGAAATCCTGACAAGTCCAGGCCAACCGATTTTCTGAATCACTGTCCTGGATTAAAACCACTCCTGAAGATTGGGCCAAAAGCAGGCTAGATTCCGCTGCGCGGTGTGAGAAGTCTTGTTTCTGGGACTCCCAGTGGAAAACAAGCGACGGCGGGCAATATAGACGCTTGGCTGTCAATAATCAACCATAAATTGCTGCAAAAATCCCATAAATTATGGGCGAACTATGCCATTCAGACGAAATACCACGGCAGGATATTTCTCACTCCCTGGCTGTTGGGTTGAGCGGGACGATTCGCCCTTTTAGCAAGATTGGCCCTTCGTACTTACGCTTCCTTTCGTGTTCTTGGCTGATTGGGGGCAAGCCTGTGCGTTGCTGTTGGTGCGCTGGAGTGGTGCCAGCGTCCTAAAGGTCAACTTGGGGGCAGCAGCAGGAAGCGGCTTGTGCGCGCCTGTCTCTAAGAACGAGGTGGGCTCTTCTGAAACAGCTTCATCATCGCGCTCAAAGTTATTGAAGCGTTGTTGCAGCCCAAAAGCCCCCAGCGCCCCAAAGGCCGGCGCCCCAAAAGCCGGCACCCCAAAAGCCGGCGGCCCAAATGAATGATGCGGCAAATCGAAGCCTTCCGCCGTCAGCAGCGGCGGGAATGTCAGCAGGCTGGGATCGGTCAGCAAACTCGCTTCAAGGCCGGGAATCAGGGGCAGCGGCACGCCGCCCACATTGCGCTGGCCCCGTGCCTGATAAGAGGTTGTTCGTGCAACCCGCCGCCCCATGCGGCCAGCCCGGTTGGCAAAAGCGGTCTGCCGCAGCGGCTTGCTTGGCGCAAAGCTGTCAGACCGGGCCAGTGCAACAGTCTCAGCAAACTGTGCAAACCGGTTCGCTAACGGGTCAGGGTGGCCCGTCACCAGCGCCGCCAGCGAACCAAAATCCTGCCAACGTTCCAGCGTTTGTGCTGGCAGCAAGCGCGCCACCGAAGTTACGGCATTTGCCGCAAACACTGTCACGTTGTTCGAGGAAAAGGGCCGCAGCGTATGTGCGACGGCGATGAGGGCCAGCAAAGACAAGGCTCGAATTGTATGGGTCAGCATAAACAACTCCGTAATGTCACAGCAGCAAAACCAAGCTTTTGCGCGGGTTGGTGTGCGGGAGAATTTTCCCTGCGCTGTTTAGCTTGGTGCTTGCCAAGCTACTCTCTAAACGCCCCGCCCCCGTCGAAGTTTAACGACTTTCACAAAATGATGTCGGTTTGCCGTCAATTACGTGCGGTTGGTGGCGCCGAATGCAGCAAAGTTTCAACCCGCGGCAAATAACTTGAAAACAACTCCAGCGTCAGCATGCCCCAGTCCGCCAGAGAAGTTGTTAACCGCAGGTAAATCAAACGTAAAATGTATCGTCTCAATAATTCGGGGCGCAAGCGGCGTGTCAGTAGCCCGACCGTAAGGAAGGGCTTGATTGCGGATG
>JANOWX010000446.1:0-2206 GCA_031418175.1 Acidobacteriota bacterium
TGATCCACACGACGTTCGGCTTCAGCCGGACGCAACAGGCATGGGACAACCCAGCGCAAGCTGGCTTTTCATCGCAGGTGGGCCTTAAGGTACCCACCGACGCCACGCCGCGCATCGGTTTTAACGCTGCGGACGGCCTGACGGCTTGGGGCGTACAGGACGGCAAGGTAAACAACGGCGGCCAGTTCAACTGGACGTATCACCTTAGCCAGAACATCAGTTGGCTGCGCGGCAAGCATGAGCTTCGGATGGGCTGGGACATTCGGCGGCTCAGAACGTTCGCCACTGACGCGGCTGGCACCAATGGTCAATTCCTGTTCGAGCGTGCCCAGACTGCGCTGCCGACCGCCACTGGCACCACCGGACATTCGTTCGCCAGCTTCCTGCTGGGAGCGCCTAACCAGGCTAACTTTGCCACGCTGCCAATTTCCCTCCCGGATGTTCGCTATGGCTATCAGGCTGGTTACTTCCAGGACAATTGGAAGATCAAGTCAAACCTCACGCTGAATCTTGGCATGCGCTATGAAGTGCCGATCGGCTTTCACCAGGCGAACTCTCAGTTCTCGGCGGTGGATCTCACCCTGCCGAATCCGGCGGCGGGCGGACGGCCCGGCGCGCTGGTCTTTGCTGGCTCTGGAGCGGGACGAACGGGCGAGAAGCGGTTTTACCCCACCGATTTCTCGAACGTTGGACCGCGCCTCGGCTTCGCTTATAAGGTGACGGATAAGACGGTGGTACGCGGCGGCTTCGGTATTTATTATCAAACGCTGGGCAATGGCGGTTGCGGTTGCCAACTCGGCTTTGCTGGGCCTCCGGGAACTTTGCAGGCAGACGGCGTCAACCCGGCGCTGCTTTGGGATGCAGGTTTGACAATCCCTCAAGGTGCGAAGCCACCGTTTATTGATCCTGGCTTTGGTGTGCTCTCGGCGGGCACGCTCGACGTGCTGGGTCCCAATTTCGGCAAAGCCGCGCGCGTCTACAACTGGAGCGTCAACCTACAGCATGAGATCAAGGGTTTCCTGATTGACATTGCTTATGTGGGCAACCGAGGCCACCGCTTGGCCTCATCATTGTTTATCAACCAGGTGGATCCCAAATACCTGTCACTCGGACAGCTTCTGCGTCGCCGGATTGACGACCCCGCAGTTATCGCTGCGGGTTTCACCAAGCCCTATGCCGCGTTCCCGAACACCCAGACGTTGGCTCAGGCGTTGCGTCCTTACCCGCAATACCTCAACGTAGTTGATCGGAATTCCGGCAACGGCCAAACCTGGTATGACTCGCTCCAGGTTAAAGGCGAGCGGCGCTTTGGCCCCTGGCAGATGATGGCCTCTTACACCTTCTCGAAGTCGCTTGGGCGGCTGCACTACCGGCAGATTTTCACCCAGACCCAAACGACACCACAGAACAACTACGATCTGAGCGATACGAAAACGCTGATGCCCTTCGATCAGCCGCACATGGTCAACATTCTGAACTCGTTTAATCTGCCATTTGGTCGAGGTAAAAAATTCCTGGGATCAAGCCATCGCGCCGTGGATGCTTTGGTGGGCGGCTGGACGCTCGGCGCTATCAACCGCTATGCCTCCGGCGGCCCGCTTGACATCGTTGCGCCGAATACCTTGAACACGGGTACTCTGTTCACCCAATACAAGAAGGCTAATTTAACCGGTGTGGCAATTCGCACCGGGATTGACCGCACGACGCTTGATCCAAACAACCCGGCCGCTCGCTGGTTCGGTTGCACGCCTCAAGCCGTTGGAGCCTCCACGACCCAGTTCCAATGCGCGGCGGGTTCGACTCCGTTCAGCATTCCCGGCGAGTTCGAGTTTGGGAGCGCCGCGCAGTTCATCAATGCTTTCCGGCAGACGCCAGTCTTCACTGAGAACATCTCGATCGTGAAACGGTTCGACCTCAAGGGAGACGGTCGCGTGCGGTTTATCTATAGCGCCAACGTCTTCAACCTGTTCAATCGGACCAACTTCGGCGTGAACGGCACGATCGGTAACGCCGACTTCGGAAAGGCAACCGGCCCACAGAATGGCCCTCGTCTTATCACTATGGGGGGACGGCTGGAGTTCTAGCTGGCACGACCGTTTCGTCCGAACGTGACGGATACCAATCCGACCACCGGACGTTTCGGTGTCACGGGCGGCCCGCGCTCCGGCTCACGCACCGGACAGCTTGCGGCGAAGATCAACTTCTA